>JAQGNR010000212.1 GCA_028291765.1 Herbaspirillum sp. | reverse complement strand
TCTGCTGGCGGCATTATTAGTTGTCGAAATACTGCCTCTGCTGGTTAAAAATGCTGATTAATTAAAGTGGATTTTGGGATAGAGGTGATCCTTCGATACGGCCTGCGGCCTACTCAGGACGAACGGGGTTTGGTGAAATTTTAAAGAAATCCGTTCGTCCTGAGTAGGCCGCAGGCCGTATCGAAGGATCACCGCAAACCTTAAATTTTCTTATCTGAACGGCATCACCGCTCGCGCTTCGGTATGTGATAATCGTCGCACTCGAATTTTGCGATTGTCCACTACCCGATGCGATTCCTTCTTTCCTTCCCCTCTTTCCGTTTTCTGTTCCCGATTCTGTTATTTGTTTCACTTCTTTCCCCTATCTCCTATGCCGTCGCCCAAGAGCCGCCGCGGGTCGTCACCGATGCGCTCAAGCGCGCCGGCATCGCCCGGGAGTCGGTCGGCATTTACGTGCAGGAGGCAACGCCGAAGGGCAAGCTGCTGGTGGCCAGCAATATCAACACCGGCTTCAATCCGGCCTCGGTCATGAAATTGATCACCACCGATGCTGCGCTGGAATTGCTGGGGCCGACCTTTCGCTGGAAAACCCAGGCCTATGCCGACGGCACGCAAAACGGCGATGTATTGAACGGCGATCTGATCTTCAAGGGCGGCGGCGATCCGAAACTGGTGATGGAAAATTTCTGGCTGTTTTTGCGTCAGATCCGTGCGCGCGGCGTGCGTGATATTCGCGGGAATGTGGTGCTCGATCGCAGCATGTTTGCGTCCGAGTTTTACGATGCCGCCGAATTCGATGGCGATCCGGGCAAGCCTTATAACGTCGGCCCCGACGCGTTGCTGTTGAATTACAAGACGCTGGCGCTGCGCTTTATGCCGGATACGGTGAGCGGAACGGTGCATGTCACGCTGGATCCGCCGCTGGCCGATTTCCCGATTCATGCGCCTGCGCTCGGTTCGGGGGCCTGCGATGGCGAGCAATGGAAAGGCCAGGTGCAGGAAGCATTGGATGAAAAATCGGCCGACTTCAAAGGTATTTTTCCTGCTGCCTGCGGCGAAAAAGTCTGGTATCTGAACCCATATCGGATGACCGGCAACGAATATTTTGCCGGTGTATTCCGGCAAATGTGGCGCGATCTCGGTGGTACATTCGACGGCAAGGTGGTGGCCGGAACGGTGTCGCCGACGGCACGTCAGATCGCCGAATGGCAATCGGCGAATTTGCCGGAAGTCATCCGCGATATTAATAAATTCAGCAATAACGTCATGGCGCGCCAAGTGCTGTTGACACTGGCCGCGATGGTTAACGGGCCGGATTCGAGCATACCCGCAGACACCGTCGCAGGCGGACGCGTCATCCAGGAGTGGATTGCAGGCAAGGGCATTGCAGCGCCGGAACTGGTGGTCGATAACGGCGCCGGCCTATCGCGCATCGGGCGCGTTGCGCCGGCCACGCTGGGGCGCGTGTTGTTGTCGGCGTTTCAATCGCCGACCATGCCGGAATTGGTCTCTTCCCTGCCGCTGGTTGGTTACGACGGCACCATGCGCAGGCGTTTGAAAGATCAGGACGTGGCAGGCCAGGCGCACATCAAGACCGGTACGCTGAGCAACGTGCGCACCATCGCCGGTTATGTGCTGGCGAATTCCGGAAAATATTATGTGCTTGTATTTATGATCAACGGTCCGAAGGCCATTAACGGCCAGGCTGCTCAGGATGCGTTATTGGAATGGGTGTACGAGCACTAAAGAAAAGAAGGTTGGGAAATTAAGGGCAAGGCGGACTGGGTGTGGCGCGATGTTGTGCGCAGTGAGGTAAAGAAGGGAGGCGGCCGCAGGCCGCCGGAATGACACGAACGGAGCACAACATCGCGTCACACCCCACCTGACGGCGCCTTAACGCAGGCAGGATCAGGCGCCTTACCGCAGGCAGGATCAGGAGACCGGAAACGTCGCGCTAAGGTGCTCAGCAAAAGCATGAGCGATAACAGGAAGTTGACGCCCCCGCAAACTGGCCAGCACCAGATGCCCGCCTGGAAAACCGCGGTCATCCAAATCCTTGCTGATCAATTGACTATCGTTCGTCTGCGCGCCGATCCCAATCTGGAATGTCAAAGCATGCTCCTGATGTAAATAGCTGCGCAGGAACTCAAAGCTATTGCTTTCAATGATAGGTTTGAGCTTCAGAGAGCGACGCGCCAGATACTGATCCAGCAAATCTCGCGCGCCGATATTCCGGTACGGCATAACTAACGGGAACTCGACACAATCCTTGAGCCGGATCGGGCCTTCATGCTGCGCCAGAGGGTGGCTGCTATGCATCATCACGCGCAGCGATTGCTCGAACTCGGCAATGCGGTGAATATCCGCATCGGGCGCCGGATTGAACACCAGCGCCAGGTCTGCTTCGAATGAGCGCAGGGCCTGCACCGCGCGCACATGATCGACGATCAGAACCTGAAATTCGACTAAAGAATGCGACTGCCGAAAACCGGCGATGGCGCCTGATAAAAAGCCGGGCACCAATGCCTGGCTGGCGGCGAGCCGCACCAAACCGCGCCGCAGCCCCTCCAGATCCTCGATCTCCGAACGCACCAGTTCGAGATCTGCGGCGCGGCTGCGAATATATCTGACGAACAGCTCTCCTGCCGCAGTCAGCCGCATACCGCGCGGCAAGCGTTCGAAAATCGGCGTACCCAACTCATCCTCAATATCCTGAACCCGGCGATTGACCGCGGACGCCGCCACATGCAGCCGTTCGGCCGCCTGGCGCACCGAGCCGACGCGCGCGACTTCATCAACATAATGGAGAAAACGAAGATGATTCATGCGGATGCGCCTATATGGACTGTACGGCCGGCAAGCATAACGCTTTTCGCGAGCGATCATTGACACATCGCATGCCGCAAACAGCATCGTCGCGCTGAATTGTGATGAATCGTGATGCAGCGCGATGGCGCGCACACCAAGGCTTCCCCGGCTACTGCTGCCGAATCGGCAACGAATCGACGCCAAAAAAGCAGCATTCCAGAGCGATCACTGGCACATCAATTGCATAGGGGAAAGCATGAAACCCAAAAAACCTCCCGCGCCCCAAACGCCCGCCGGCACATCCCACGCAGGCGCCCGGTTCGGCCCGGCAAAACACAATGCCTGGACCCTCGGCGACGCTTATGTGAGTCTGGTGCGACAGCCTTTGCGTCCCAAGCCGCTGCTTATCGATGCCGCCCCCGAGCCGATCAAAATCGACTTGCGCCGCAGCGCCCTGATCGTGGTCGATATGCAAAACGACTTCTGTCATCCGAAGGGCTGGTTCGGCCAGAAAGGCGTCAGCATGAAGGCCACACGCAAGCCGATACCGATGATTGCGCGTTTGTTGCCGGCATGGCGCGCCGCGGGCGGCAAGGTTGTGTGGCTGAACTGGGGCATCCGAGCCGATTGCCTGAATCTGAGCCCCACCATTGCCTACAAAGGCAAGCGCTGGTCCAACGGCGTCGGCTACGCCGAACATTCGCCGGAAGATCACGGCCCCTCGATCGTCACCGGCACATGGGGCGCGCAAGTGGTTGACGAACTGCAGGTAGAGCCGGCCGATATCACTATCCACAAGCACCGCCTGAGCGGTTTTTGGGACAACGAACTCGATACCGTATTGCGCCTGCAAGGCATTACGACCTTGTTGTTTGCCGGGATCAATACCGACCGCTGCGTCTTCTCGACGCTGCAGGATGCCGCCTTCCTCGGTTATGACTGCGTATTGCTGCAGGACGCCTGCGGCACGCCCGCCCGGGCCTACGTGACGCGCGCCATCCATTTCCTTGTCCAGCAACTGCACGGCTTTCTCGCCACCGCCGACGACGTGCTGGCTTCACTTTCTTAAAACATCAGGAGTTACTTATGTCCCACTTCTCCGGACGGCGCGCCGCTGCGCGCGCAATCGCTTTCACCATACTCGGCTTCACTGCCATGGCCATGGCTTTACCCCAGCCGGCGCTGGCGCAGACAAAAATCAAAATGGTCCTCAACTGGAAATACGAAGGTCCGCAGGCCTGGTTTTTCCTCGCGCAGGACAAGGGCTACTTCAAGGCCGAAGGACTCGACGTAGAGATCGACCAGGGCGAAGGATCGTCGGCATCGATTCCGAAGGTCGCTTCCGGCGCGTATCAGGCCGGCTTCGGCGATATCAACGCCATCATCGAGCTGGCGGCGAAGGACCCGGCGCAGGCGCCGGTGGCGGTCCAGATGCTTTACAACACGACGCCGTTCGCCGTCGTGGTCAAGAAGGATAGCCCGATCAAGAGCCCCAAGGATCTGGAAGGAAAAACCGTAGGCGCCCCGGCCAACGACGGCGCACTGAAGCTGTTCCCGGCGTTTGCAAAAATCGCCAAGGTCGATGCCGGCAAGGTCGCCATTACCAATATGGCGCCGAATCTGCGCGAGCAAATGCTGATGCGGGGCCAGGTCGATGCCGTGTTCGGCTATGTCACCACAGTTACCTTCAGCGGCAAAGGGATGGGGCTCGATCCAGCCAAGGATTGGCGTTTCATCCGTTATGGCGACTACGGCATGGATCTGTATTCCAACACTGTTTTTTTCTCGCGCAGCTTCATCAAGGAAAACCCGGCTGCGGTCAAAGGCTTTCTGGCTGCGCTCAATCATGCGATCAAGGATGTCATCGCGAACCCGGATGCGGCGGTCGATTATGTGATGAAGCGGGAAGCGCTGCTCAAGCGTGAAGTCGAAAAGGAAAAATTGATCGCCACCATGCACAACGATATGAGCCATCCTGAAATCGCCCATCTCGGGCTGGGCGATGTGGATGACGCACGGCTCAAACGCAGTATTGCCATCGTCGTCGATGCCAATAAATTGCCGCGCATACCTGCGCCCGCCGAGATTTTCGACCGCAGCTTCCTGCCGCCGCGCGCAGAACGCCCCTCCGCTTTGTAACCCTCAATGGAATAGTCATGGATTTGCAATTAAAAGATAAAGTTGTCGTCATCACCGGCCCGGCCAAAGGCATGGGCCGGGCCATCACCCTCGCCTTCGCCAAGGAAGGCGCGAAGCTGGTTCTCACCGGGCGCGATACCGCCGCCATCGACCCCGTTGCGACGCAAGCGCGCGCGCTCGGCGCGGCCGTCGTTATCGTCAAATGCGATCTGACCGTCGGGACGCAAACCGAAGCGCTCGCGCAGGAAGCGCTTGCCGCATTCGGCCGCATCGATGTACTGGTCAACGTGGCCGGCGGATCGGGGCCCATCGGGAAAACCGGCTGGGAAACCACCGAAGAAGAATTCAATGAAATCGTGCAGTTGAACATGACTGGTTCCTTCAACACGATCAAGGCGGTCCTGCCGTCGATGATCGAACGCGCCAGCGGCAAGATCGTTAATGTCGGCGGCACCTTCGGCATGCGCGGACGTGCCGGCCGCATGGCGTATTCGGCATCGAAATGGGGCTTGCGAGGCATCACCAAAAGCTTCGCGCTGGAAGCCGGCGCCTACGGCATCAATGTGAACTGCGTCGCGCCCGGCATGGTCGACGGCCCGCGCTTTCGTGAAAAAGTCTGCGCCGAGATGAGCAACAAACTCGGCATCACGCTGGAAGAAGCGATGACGCGGCATGCCGCCGACTATGCGCTCAAGCGCGTCTCCACCGATGTCGATGTCGCCAACGCCTGCCTATTCCTGGCCAGCGATGTAGCACGGCAAATTACAGGTGTGGATCTGCCGGTGGACGGCGGATTCGCCATGCTTTAAAGGATGCTTCCACCAATGAGCAAACCTTTGGTCGAGCTGTCCAATGTCAGCGTGCATTACGGCGGCGGCACGATTGCGCTGGACAAAACCGATCTGCAGATAGAACGCGGCGACTTTGTCGCCCTGGTGGGGCCAAGCGGCTGCGGCAAGTCGACCATTCTCAAGCTGGTGGCGGGGCTGCTGCAGCCGACCTCCGGCGGCGTGATCGTCGGCGGCCGTGAGGTCGGCGCTATCGGCACGCAGTCGACGCGCATCGGACTGGCATTTCAAAATCCAACCATGCTGCCATGGCTGACGATCCGCGAAAACATCATGATTCCGCTCAAGATCGTCACGCCGTTCCGGCAGGATTATCGGAAAAAAAAGCATGGCGAATACGCCGATCGCGCCGAAGCGCTGCTGGCCCAGGTCGGTCTGAAGGGCTTCGGCGGCAAACGTCCCTGGCAATTGTCGGGCGGCATGCTGCAGCGCGCCTCGCTGTGCCGTGCGCTGATCCATGAGCCCGATCTGCTGCTGCTCGATGAACCGTTCGGCGCGCTCGACCAATTCACGCGCGAAGAACTATGGGACATCATGCAGCAACTCTGGATGACCAAGCGCCCGACCGTCCTGCTGGTGACGCACGATCTGCGCGAATCCGCCTATCTGGCCAATCGCATCTGCGTGATGAGTGCGCGTCCGGGCCGCATCCTGGAAGATCGTGCCGTGTCCTTCGAGCGGCCCCGCACGCTGGAGGCAAGCTATGCGCCGGAATTCGCCACGCTGGTGCAGCAATTGCGCATGCGCATAGCGCAAGCGCGTACCGCCGACGCACCTGAGGCAAAAACGGAAGCGAAAACGGAAACCGAAACCGAAACGGAACCAGCATGAATGCATCCACTTCAACGCTGCGCCGCAACCTGTTGTCGGGCGGCGCATTCATCGGCTTCTTTCTGCTATGGGAACTCGGCTGCGTGGTCTTCAAGGTATCGGATCTGGTCTTGCCGCGGCCGAGCCTGATCATGCTGACGCTGATCGAAAAGATGCCGCTGCTGATGCCGCATGCGCTGCAGACCCTTGGCACCACACTGGCCGGTTTTGCGCTGGGCGTGGCCGCCGGCATGCTGATCGGCATGGCGATCGGTTGCTCCCGGCTGGCTTACGATGTCGCCTACCCTTTGCTGGTCGGCTTTTCGAGCATTCCCAAGGTTGCAGTGGTGCCGATCTTCGTACTCTGGTTCGGCGCAGGGACCGTCCCCGCGATCCTGACCTCGATGATCATCAGCATTTTCCCGGTGGTGGTCAACGTCGCCACCGGTCTTGCCACCACCGAGCCGGAGCTGGAAGATATCTTGCGCGTTCTCGGCGCATCCAAAGGCGACATTCTATGGAACGTCGGCTTGCCGCGGGCCTTGCCGTATCTGTTTGCCTCCCTGAAAATTGCAATCACGCTATCATTCGTCGGCACCGTGCTATCGGAAACGGTCGCATCGAATAAAGGCATAGGCAACGTAATGATGATCGCAAGTGGGAATTTCGACGTGACGCTGGTATTTGCCGGATTGTTCATCCTGGCCATACTCGGCATTGCCCTGTATGGCGTATGCGCGGCGATAGAAAGCCGCCTGACAGGATGGACGCAACGCAAAGGCGGCGACAATGACAATGGTAATGACAAGATAGTGGTGATGTGATGACAGATAAACCGATTCAACTGCGCTCGGTCGCAGTCTTCTGCGGCTCCAATTTTGGCACCTCCCCGGCCTATGCCGAGAGTGCCGGCGCGCTCGGCGCCGAACTGGCGCGGCGCGGCATCCAGCTGATCTACGGCGGCACCAGCAAGGGACTGATGGGCGTCGTCGCCGATGCCGCGCTGGCCGCCGGCGGCGAAGTCATCGGCGTGATCAATCGCCGGCTTCACGAACGCGGTCATTTGCACCCGGCGCTGACGCGGCATGAAGTGGTGGCGGACATGCGGGTCCGCAAGGCGCGCATGTCCGAACTTGCCGACGCTTTCATTGCGTTGCCGGGAGGCTATGGCACGCTCGAAGAGTTACTCGAAGTCGCCACCCTGACGCAACTCGGCGATCACCTCAAGGCTTTCGGCGCGCTCAATGTGCGCGGTTATTACGAACCGCTGCGCGCGATGCTGAGCCTGGGCGAAAAAGAAGGCTTCATCAAGGCCGAACATCGGGACATGCTGGTGCTCGATCCCGATCCGGCGAGCCTGCTGGACCAACTCGCAGCGTGGACTGCGCCCACCGTCACCAAATGGATTGCGCAACCGGGCTCGTAAGGATTAATGATTAACGTTTAACGTTTAACGACAGGCTCGCCTCTTTTACCATCACCCGAAACAGACCATGACAAAACTTAAAATCACCGCCGGCGGCCACGTGTTCATCGCAGAAACGCATCCGGATGCACCGCAAACTGTCGAGGCATTCCTGAAACTGCTGCCCTATCGCCAAAAGCTCATTCACGTGCGCTGGAGCGGCGAGGGCTGCTGGATTCCGCTGGGCGAATACCGCCTGGAATACGAGGACCATCCCGTCGGCTTCGAAAATCACACCAGCCACCCATCGGTGGGCGACATTCTGTTTTACCCCGGTGGCTACAGCGAAACCGAGATCATCCTGGCCTATGGTTCATGTTGTTTCGCCAGCAAAATGGGGCAGCTCGCCGGCAATCATTTCCTGACCGTGATCGAAGGCCGCGAACACTTGCGCGAACTGGGACGCAAGGTATTGTGGGAAGGCGCGCAGGACGTGCTGTTCGAAGCCATTTGATCAACCATAAACCTCATAAACGCCTGCGCGATGAACACCATCCACGACTGCACCTGGCTGTTAGCCGAACCCGGCATCCAAAAGGCGCAAGCCGATATGCGCCTTTCGATCGAGGATGGCCGCATCGCCGCGATCGCGCCATCGCCGGCGCTGCAAGGGATGCCGATCAACCTGGGCCCGCGCCGCTTGGCCTTGCCGGCGCTGAGCAATGCGCACGATCACGGCCGTTTTTTCCGCAGCGCCAGCGTGGGCGGCTTCGACAAGCCGCTGGAAAGCTGGCTGCCTGTGCACGGCATCATTCCCGGCGCCGATCCTTACCTCAACGCCGCAACCACCTTTGCCCGTTCGGTGCGCCATGGCATCGCCAATCTGATGGTGCATTACACCCGCGTCCAGGGCGGCATGCCCTACGTTGACGAAGCGCGCGCGGTGGCGCGAGCGGCCAGGGATGTCGGCAACCGCATCGGCTTCGCCATCGCGATGCGCGACTGCAACGGCATCGCTTACTGCGACGATGCGACCGTGCTGGCCGCGGTGCGCCCCGAAATCCGCACCGCCGTGGCGGCCCGCCTGAGCGTCCAACCGGTATCCGTGGCGCAGCAGCTGGCGCTGGTCGACGATGTCGCCCGCATGGTCAAGACCGAGGGCTACGGCGAACACGTCACGGTGCAGTACGGTCCGGCCGGCGTGCAATGGTGCACCACGCCGCTGCTGGAAGCGATCGCGCAAGCCTCGGCCGAGCATGATCGCCCGGTCCACATGCATTTGCTGGAGACGCGTTATCAGCGGGAATGGGCCGACCGGACCCATCCGGACGGCATTGTGAAATTCCTCGACCGCATCGGCCTATTGAGCCCCCGGCTGACATTGGCGCATTGCGTCTGGGCCCGGCCGGAAGAACTGGCGCTGCTGGCCGAGCGCGGCGTGACGATCGTCGTCAACACCAGCTCCAATCTATACCTCAAATCCGGCATCGCGCCGGTGCCGGAAATGCTGCGGCACGGTTGCCGCATCGCGCTGGGCCTGGACGCCACCGGTGTCGACGAAGACGACGATCCGCTGCGCGAAATGCGCCTGGCCTACCAACTGCATCGCGGCTGGGGCTTTGACGTGACGATGGACCGCACGCAATTGTGGACCTTCGCCGCAAAAAATGGCCCCCGCAGCGTCAACGGGCCGCCTCCCGGCGCAGGCGCATCTTCCGATGCCGCTCTGGCGGTGGGCGCACGCGCCGACCTGATACTACTGAACTGGGACCGGCTGGATGACGACGGCCTGCTGCCGATCGATCCGTTCGACCTGTTGCTGGCGCGTGGCAGTGGCGTGCATATCGATGAAGTCATTGTTGGCGGCAGGACCGTGGTGACGCAGGGCCGTGTCTGCGGTGTGGACGAACCGGCATTGCGCGCCGAACTGATCGGGCAGATGCGCGCAAGTATCGCTGCGCAACCGTCGGTGGGGACCTGGCATGCTGCGGTGTGTGCGCTCAATGAGGACTTGGCGCCGTTTTACCGCAATAGTGCTTGGAGCGGTTGCTGTTAGGGTTCGGGCGGCATTGAATAGACGCAATTCGTTTTAAAATTCTTTAAGTTTTACCGGCTGCGGTGATCCTTCGATACGCTTCGCTACTCAGGACGAACGGGGTGTTTTGGTAAATTTTCACAAAACCCCGTTCGTTCAGTTGAGGCGCCGGCTGGCAGGGTGTGGCGGGATGTTGTGCGCAGAGAAGTAAAGAAGGGAGGCCGCA
>JAQGNR010000269.1 GCA_028291765.1 Herbaspirillum sp. | reverse complement strand
GGATGTTTGTGCGCAGTGAGGTAAAGAAGGGAGGTGGCTGAAGGCCGCCGGAATGACACGAACGGAGCACAAACATCCGCTACAGCCCGCAACAGTCCGCCTTGCCCTTAATTTCGCAAATTCAGGTGTCGCGCCGGTCCAGCATTGCGCGTGCAATAGTGCCGGCATCCACATATTCAAGCTCTCCCCCCACCGGCACACCACGCGCCAGCCGACTAACTTTCAGGCCCCGCGCTTTCATGGTTTCGCTGATGTAATGGGCGGTTGCCTCGCCTTCATTGGTAAAGTTGGTCGCCAATACGACTTCGGTCACAATGCCGTCGGTCGCCCGCGCGATCAGTTTTTCCAGATGGATGTCCTTGGGGCCGATGCCGTCGAGCGGCGACAAACGTCCCATCAACACGAAATACAAACCTTTGAACGTCAGCGTCTGCTCGATCATCAATTGATCGGTCGGCGTTTCCACAACACATAGCAAAGCGGCGTCGCGCTCGGCATCTTCGCAGGTTTCGCAAATGGCGCGCTCCGTAAAGGTATTGCACATTGCGCAATGCTGGATGGCTTCAGTAGCCTGCACCAGCGCGCGGCTCAACTGGAGCGCACCGGCCCGGTCATGCTGCAGCAAATGGTAGGCCATGCGTTGCGCCGATTTCGGACCGATGCCGGGCAACACGCGCAACGATTCGGTCAGAAAGGCGAGACTGGAAGGGGTTTTCAATTTGTCTTGGTCGGCTGGAATACCGACAATATTTCGGCTGTCATCGATGGTACGAATTCTGTGATTTCATAGCTGGCGACATCGCCGATAAAATAGGGATCTTCCTGCATGATTGCTTCGAGATCGGCACGCTCGAGCGAATCGACCAGAATAATGCCGCCGCTACGCGGCACCTTGCGCCCCGACATCAGAAATACGCCACTGGCAAAATGTGTTTGCAAATACTGACGATGCGCAGTCAGTAATAAATCGATCTCGCTTGCAGATTTGGTATAAGTAAACGAGATGATAAACATACTTCCTCCGGTGAAGTGCGTGCTCTGACTGCTCTTCTACGACCGATATAAAAACTTAAGAAGTGCTGAGATGTTTGACTAAAATGGCATCTTGAAACCGGGTGGCAAAGGCAGGCCGGCTGTCATGCCCGCCATTTTCGCCTGTGTCGTCGCTTCGGCTTTGCGTACTGCATCATTAAACGCGGCTGCCACCAGATCTTCCAGCATGTCCTTGTCATCGGTGAGCAATGACGGATCGATCGAAACGCGCTTGACATCGTTCTTGCATGTCATGAGCACTTTGACCATACCGGCGCCGGACTGCCCTTCGACCTCGATCGTCGCGAGCTCGTCCTGCGCCTTTTTCATGTTGTCCTGCATGGCTTGCGCCTGCTTCATTAATCCTGCAATTTGACCCTTCATCATGCTAATACTCCTTCTTATCGGTTAAACAAATTCAATACCAGCGGCGCAAGCTACCGCCATGCTTTTAGCGCCCTTAAACCGGCCGGATCGATTCCTGCGTGACAATGGCGCCGAATTCGTGCATCAGATTTTGCAGAAACGGATCGGCCTGCACTTTTTGCTCAGCAGCGCGCTGGCGAACTCGCTGTTCGGCCTGCTCCAGGATATCGGCAGTTATCTGCACCGCACCGATTTCCACCTCAACTTTGGCGGTTTTGCCGAAGCGCTCGGTCAGCCCCACGCAAAGCTTATCGACGCTGCCGGCCGCGCATAGATTGTCGTAGGGGATTCTAAAATGGAATACTACGGCATTGCCGACACTATCGTCGCAGCGCAGCAGTTCGCTATGGCGTGCCAGCTGATGCGCAACGCCGCGTAGCGGCAATGCAATCGCCAGCGCCGGCCAGTTGCCATCCCAGCCCAGATCGGAGGCGATGCGCGCAGTATTTTTTTCCACGATCGGATCAATCGGCGCGAACACAGGCGCAGGCGCCACTACAGGCTCGACTACTGCAGCCGGCGCCGCCTTGACGGCAGGCGTGGCAGAGTGCGTACCATTTCGCGCGGGAACAGGCGACGACTGCGCCTCGTGATCCCATGGCGGCGCTTCCTGATCCCAGGGGGGTGGCGCGCTCGATGCCATGGTGTCGATGGCAGGCGCAGCAATAGCGGCCGCCGGCGCTGCTGTTCTGGCATTAGTTGGTGCTATGGAAGGTGTGGCTTGCGCCGCACGCGGCGTGCCGGCTGCAGAGCGTCCGGATGAGCCGGCTCGTGCAGCAGCCAGCGCAGCCATAGCCGGGCTGAGCGGTGCGGAAGCGGCAGTCCCCGTCGCCATCGCCGTCGCAGGCTGCCTTGCTGGTGTTAATCCCGGCGTTGTTACTGGGCTTGCGGCTGATGCTGATGCGGCAGGCGCATCGATTGCATTATTGCCTGCGCCTGGGCCCGGACTGCGCGCTACCGGCACGCGGGTCACCGCGGCTTGCGGCGTAGCGCTCAACAGCGCAGCCGCCGCCGTCGGGCGAGCCGATGCTGCCGAGGGCGGCGCTGCCGGCGCAAATCCGGCAGCAGAAGCGGCATGCAAAGGACGGAACGCCAGCATCCGCAATAAAGTCATGCTGAATCCCGCGTATTCATCCGGCGCCAGACCCAGTTCGTTGCGTCCGTGTACGGCGATCTGATAAAACAACTGCACTTGCTCGGCATCGAACTGCTGCGCCAGACGCACGATATCTTCACGCTGCGGCAAATCGTCGGACAATGCCGCCGGCACGGTCTGCGCCAGTGCAATCTGATGCAGCAACGTGCCGAGATCCTGCAAGGCGGCGCTATACGAGAGACTGCGGGCCGCCATCTCGTCGGCGACAGCCAGTAATCCGGCGCCGTCCTGCTGCGCCAGGGCGTCCAGTACGCGAATCAGATAAGACTGGTCGAGCGCGCCCAGCATGCCCTGCACCGCATCCAGCGTCACCTTGCCCGCCGCATAAGCGATCGCCTGATCGGTCAGCGACAACGCATCGCGCATTGAACCGTGCGCGCCCTGCGCCAGCAAACGCAAAGCCGGCGCTTCGAATTCGATACCTTCCTGGCCGAGGATATTGTCGAGATGACTGATAATATGGCCGGGCGGCATTTGCTTCAGATTAAATTGCAGGCAGCGCGACAAAACCGTCACCGGGATTTTTTGCGGATCGGTCGTCGCCAGAATGAATTTGACATGCTCCGGCGGTTCTTCCAGCGTTTTCAGCATGGAATTGAAAGCATGGTTGGTCAACATGTGCACTTCATCGATCATGTAGACCTTGAAACGCGCATTGGAAGGCGCATACACGGCCTGTTCCAGCAATTGCGCCATTTCATCGACGCCGCGATTGGACGCGGCATCCATTTCGATATAATCGACAAAACGTCCGGCATCAATTGCCGTGCAGACTTCACAGACGCCGCAAGGCGTTGCGGTAATATCGCCGGCGCCATCGGCCCCGATGCAATTGAGCGATTTGGCCAGAATGCGCGATAGTGTGGTTTTACCGACACCGCGCGTACCGGTAAACAGGTAGGCATGATGCAGACGTTGCTGTTCCAGCGCGTGCGTGAGCGCACGCACGACGTGTTCCTGCCCCACCAGTGTATCGAAATTCCTGGGGCGGTATTTACGGGCAAGGACTTGATACGACATAGGCTGACGCTAATGGTGGTTTGAGCGGACATTTTAACCGACAGTCCGAACTGCCTGCCGCAGTTTAATATATTGACGCGAATTCGCTAACGATACTATAGTCACGCCATGATCTCAGAATTCAATTCCCTCTCCGAAAAAGTCAGCCGCCTGGCGCTGCTGACGCAAACGTTGCGTCAGGAAAACGCCGATCTGCGGCTGCATCTGACCAGTCTGAACAACGACAAGGACGCGCTGGCGCGGCGGATGGACGAAGCGCACCGGCGCATCGCCGCGCTATTGGCGAAATTGCCTGCGACCGAGTTGGATGCGGAGCCGGATGTCGTTGCCGCGGAGCTCGATATCGACACCGCCGAGCCTGAATTGACAGAGGAAAAAGTCTTATGAGCCAGCTCGACGTGATGATCATGGGCCAGCCCTATAAACTGGCGTGCAAGGAAGGCGAAGAAGCCGCGTTGCAGCAAGTGGTTGCTTATCTGGACGAAAGAATGTGCGCCGTGCGCGATAGCGGCAAAGTAAAAGGCAACGATCGCATCACGGTGATGGCCGCGCTCGGCATTGCGGCCGAACTGCTCTCGACGCAAGCCAGCGATGGCGATACCGTCGCGCAGTGGAAACAGAATATCGGCGCGATGCATGCGGTGCTCGACGAAGCGTTGACGCCGCAAGATAAATTGTTTTAATCCACTGTTTTATCATTCATGCAAATGTAACAGACCGCTTTACAACAAGCGTCAAAACGTTTGACTTGGCGTTCGTTTGGCGTAGACTAATTGCTTCCTGCCGTGTTCGCGAATGCCATAATTCCTTGAACCATTTATGCGCATAGGTTACGGACATTTGTTTGATGGGCGTGCGCGTCGCTAGTCCGATGAACCCGAAATTGAACTGACTGTAGCCACCTTGAACCTCTTGGTTCAGGATGCCGGCATAGCGGCACAGGCGGGAAACCTCCTTCCAGAGGCTGTAGCAGAAAGACGCTGGCGTCGTTGTGACGACTTGTCGCACTCGCGTGCTGCCTGCGCCGACACGCCTCGCCAGCGCCTCTCTGCTACAGCCTCTTGCTCGCTAAATAAAGACTTAATAAAGCTTCAAAAAAAAAGCGACTGCAAATTTGCAGTCGCTT
>JAQGNR010000151.1 GCA_028291765.1 Herbaspirillum sp. | reverse complement strand
CTTCGGCCACCACCCTCCTTTACCTCACTGCGCACAAACCCCCGCCACACCCCGCCTCACGAATTGGTGCTACACCACACGACTGTAGCGCTGCTTGCGGCCTGCATGCTGTATGCCTGCCGTTTTGTGAATTTGAAATTATAGAATTGTAGAATTCTAGAGTTGTGTGCCGGCGCCGCGTCAGGGCGACGGTTTCAGCACGCCGGAAGGCGCATAGGGGCTTGGTATGGCGCCGATCATTTTCACCATGTCGATGCCGTTATTGAAGAGACGGTCGAGCGGCGTGATCATGTAGGGCAAGGAGACGGCGATCAGGATAAAGCCGACCGATAGCGTGATCGGGAAGCCGATACCGAACAGATTAAGCTGCGGCGCGGCGCGGCTGAGGACGCCGAGCGCGACGTTGGTGAGCAGCAGCACGCCGAGAATCGGCATCGCTAATTGCAGGCCCATGCGGAAAATGCTACTGCCCCAGAGCACCAATTGATGTACACCTTCGGTTCCTATCGGGTGCGCACTGATCGGCAGTGTGACAAAGCTTTCCGATAGCGTGGCGAGCAACACCAGATGGCCGTTGACCGACAGAAAAATCAGCGTGGCCAGCAAACTGTAAAACTGGCTGATGACCGCGGTCTGGCCCTGGGAAGTGGGATCGAAGAATGCAGCGAAACTCAGGCCCATGGTTGCGCTGACGACCATTCCCGCCATTTCCACTGCGGTAAATGTCATGTTTATCACCGTGCCCATCGCCAGGCCGATAATCATTTCCTGGACCACGATCAACAAACCGGACAAAGACATCGGATCGAGCGCCGGCAGGGCGGGCACGTTGGGCGAGATCAGTAGCGCAATAAAGATACCCAGCATCAATTTGACTCTGGTCGGCACCATCGCATTGCTGAAGGGCGGGGCGATCGAAATGACGGCGAGGATACGGGTCAGCGGCCACATGAAAGATGCGAGCCAGGTGTAGAGCTGGGCGGAGGTGACGCTGATCATCGATTAAGGTTTTGTAGAAGGCGCTGGAGCAGTAAATAGAGCAGGCTGCCGCGCCTACTGCACCATCGCGGGAATGCCGGCAAACATTTTGTGCATGTAATCGACGATGACCGACAATACCCATGGACCCGATATGATCAGGGCCGTGAATACCCCGAGCAATTTTGGAATGAACGATAGCGTAGCTTCGTTGATCTGGGTGGCGGCCTGAAAAATACTTACGCACAGACCGACCACCAGTGAGGTCAGCAGCATCGGCGCGGCGATCATCAGGGTGACTTGCATCGCCTCGCGGCCTAGTGTCATTACGCTTTCCGGTGTCATGGTATGGGCTCCTCCCCAGTGAATACTAATAAAAACTTTGCGCCAGCGAACCGATCAGCAATTGCCAGCCGTCCACCAGCACGAACAGCATCAGTTTGAACGGCAGCGAGACGATCGCCGGCGACATCATCATCATACCCATCGACATCAGGATACTGGCGATCACCATGTCGATAATCAGGAACGGGATAAAGATGGCGAAGCTGATCTGGAATGCGGTTTTCAATTCGCTGGTAATAAAGGCCGGCACCAGCACCCGCAGCGGTACGTCTTCAGGGCCTTGCAGCGGCGGCGTATTGGACATCTTGACGTATAACGCCAGATCCGCTTCCCGGGTCTGCTTGAGCATGAATTGCTTGAGCGGCACAGCGCCTTTGTCGAGCGCCTCCACGACGCCGATCTTGTTGTCTGAAAACGGTTTATAGGCATCGACGTAAATACGATCGAAGACCGGTCCCATCACAAAAAACGTCAGAAACAAAGCCATGGCGACGATCACCTGATTCGGCGGGGCCTGCTGCGTGCCGAGCGCTTGCCGCAGTAGCGACAGGACGATCACGATGCGGGTAAAACTGGTCATCAACAGCAGCGCTGCAGGCAGGAACGTCAGCGATGTCATGAACACCAGCGTTTCCAGCGTCAGGTCGTAGCGCTGACCGCCGCCCGGCATCGGGGTGCTGGTGAGCGCCGGCAAGCCTTGCGCGTGGGCGGCCAGGGGCAGTATCAAGGCGATGAGCAGCAGTAACATGCGCTCGATATATTTAATGCGATTGCCTGAGGTTTTAAATGCCGGTAGTGCAGTTGCAGCGGCAGAGGTGTTAACGGGGAGCATTGCGTTTTTCAATTGTTTGCTTCATCCACGAAGCGAAATTTTTGGCCATGGGTGCACCGTTATCCGGTGCGGATTCCTGTTTGGGCATGGTGGACAATGCAGTGACCCGGCCCGGGGCGACGCCGACCACGATCCACTGATCGCCGACTTCGACCACGACGATGCGTTCGCGATTACCGACGCTCACGCCGCCGACGATTTTGGCGGCAGCCGAGGCGTGCATGGTGGGGGCCAGACCGGAACGCTTGAACAGCCAGGCGATGCAAACGATGAGTCCCAACACCAGCGCCAGGCCGAACAGCATCGATAACGAACTGGAACCGGCCGAAGGCGCCGGGCTGCTGCTGGCGATGGTGTGGAGGGCATTGGCGGTAGTTGGCGCGCTGGCTGTGGCCGTGGCAGTAGTCGCGGCGTCGGCTAGCGCCAGCGCCGGTGACGCCGACGCCAACAATAAGGCAAATCGCTTCATCGATTCAGTTTGCGGATGCGTTCTGCCGGCGTGATGATATCGGTCAGGCGAATACCGAATTTATCGTTCACGACCACCACTTCGCCTTGTGCAATCAGGCAGCCGTTGACGAGTACATCCATCGGTTCGCCGGCCATGCCGTCGAGCTCGACCACCGAACCTTGCGCCAGTTGCAGCAGGTTCTTGATCGCGATTTTGGTGCGGCCCAGTTCAACCGTCAGCTGGACCGGGATATCGAGAATGAAATCGATATCGTTGGGCGTGTTGGTTTTCAGATCGTGGCCGGACAGGTCTTTGAATACCGTCGCTTTTGCGCCCACTGCCGCCAGCGGATCTGCCTCGACGACTTGGGATTTTTTCTGCGCTGCTTCCGCTTCCGCCTGTTCGGCGATCGCCGCGCCCCAGGGGTCGTCGTCTTCTATTGCTGTGTCGTCGACTGTATTGTCAGCCATGCTGCTCTCCTTGCGTGAATTCGTTCGCCATGTCGTTTTGCGTAATGGATAGCAGTTTTTCAACACGCAATGCGTATTGGCCGTTCAACTGCCCGTAGCTGCAATCCATTACCGGCACACTGTCTACCTGTGCGATGACAGAGGGCGTGGTGACCAGTGGAATGACATCGCCGACCTTCATATTCAAAATATCGGTAAAGGTGACGCGCGCGGTGCCGAAATTGGCAATGATTTCCACTTCGGCGGTCTGAATTTGTTGTTTCATCAAACGTATCCAGCGCTTGTCGACTTCCAGCGTTTCGCCTTGCAGGCTGCTGGTGAGCCGGTCGCGCACCGGTTCGATCATCGAATAGGGCGTGCAGATATGCAATTCGCCGCTGACCGGTCCCAGCTCCAGTGTAAAGGTGGTTGAAACCACCACCTCGTTGGGGGTGGCGATGTTGGCGAACTGGGTATTCATTTCGGAGCGGATATATTCGAATTCGATCGGATAAATCGGTTCCCACGACTTCGAATATTGTTCAAAAACAATTTCCAGCACGCGCATGATGATGCGGTGTTCGGTCGGCGTGAATTCGCGGCCTTCGATGCGGGTATGAAAGCGGCCGTCGCCGCCGAACATATTATCGACCAGCAGAAATACTAGTTGGGGGTCGAGCACCACCAGCCCAATACCGCGCAGCGGTTTGAGGTGCACCAGATTCAGGTTGGTCGGCACCACCAGATTACGGATGAATTCACTGTATTTGGATACCTTGACCGGTCCGACCGAGATTTCCGCGGTACGGTGCAGGAAATTGAACAAGCCGATGCGAAACAGGCGCGCGAAGCGTTCGTTGATGATTTCCAGCGTCGGCATCCGGCCGCGGACGATACGCTCCTGGGTCGCCAGGTTATAAGTGCGTACCGTGCCGGGCGCGTCCTCTGCCGGGCGGTCGTCGTCGCTATCCCCAGTGACGCCCTTGAGTAGCGCGTCTACCTCTTCCTGAGAGAGAAAGTGTTCTGTCATGGCCGATTTATTGCTGCTGAATTACGAACGAGGTAAAAAATACATCGGACACTTGTTGCGGTTTGCTGTTCGGCGTAAACGGTTGATTGAGCGAGGTGATGATTTCTTCGGTCAATTTTTTCTTGCCGTCCACGGTCAGTAATTCGGACGCTTTTTTACTGGAAAGCGCGATCAGCAATCTGCTGCGCACCAGCGGCATGAATGTTTTGATGGCTTCTGCCGTGCCGTCGTCGTTGACTTGCAGTGTGATCGAGACCTGCAGGAAGTGATCGCCGTCTTCCTGCTGCAGATTGACGACATACGGTTCGATGTTGACAAATACCGGTACCTTTGACGGCTCTGTGCCAGCCGCAGCAGCAGTGTGGTTTGCGTCCGGGGCCTTCTTGAGCAGGAAATAGGCGCCCGCCGCACCGGCGATCATCAGCAGCAGCACGCCGGCAATAATGGAAATAATCAACAGTTTCTTTGATTTTTTTGGCGCTTCAGCCGGCTCGGCTCCCTTTACGGCCGGCTTTGCAGTTTTAGAACTTGTTGCCATTGATTGATATCCCTCTTGGTTCTAGCTTGCGTCTAATTCCAGGTTGCTGCAATTTCGAAATCTGAATTTGAACCTCGATCAGACGAAGGTATCGACCAGCCCTTGACCGCTGCTGCCGCCGGCGGCCGGTGCACTGGCCACAGAAGAGAGGGCGATGTCGGCGCCGTTTTGGCCGCCGCTGCCATTACCGCTATTACCGCCGCGATTGCCGCTATTGCTGCTGCTCTGCGGCTGATTAAAGGCTTGCTGATTCTGGTTCGGCATGCCGGTGCTGACATTGGCTTGTCCCAGTTGAATGCCGGCCTGATCCATCATTTCGCGCAGTTTCGGCATCGCTGCTTCCAGCGCTTGCTTGACTTCGGGATTGGCGGCGACAAAGGTGGCGTCGGCCTGGTTTTTACTGACGTTGATGGTCACTTGCATCGGTCCCAGATCGCGTGGATTCAAGGTCAGGGTGGCGCTTTGCTGGCCATTGCTGCTCATCCAGACCATCTTTTGGCCCAGTGCGGTATTCCAATCGGTGGTGCCGACCGTCTGCGTCAATTTATCGCCGGCTGCGGCCGCGGCCGCGGGCGATTGTGGCGAAGTACTGGCAATCTGTTGCAGCCCCGGGTTGAGCATGGCGTTATTGTTCGATGCTGCAGTGGTGCCGCCCAGTGCTTGCAGATCGGGGCCTGCTTTGGCGTTGAGCGCAGCAGCCGGGGCTGCATTGGCGCCGGCTGCGGCTTGCGCCGCTGCGGCGTCGGTCTTGCCGGTGGCGACGTCCTTGACGGCGGCCTGGGCCAGGGCCGCAGGGTTGTTGGCTGTGCTGGTGTTGGCTGCGTCGGTATTGGCCGTCGCTGCAGAATCTGCCGGGCCCTGCATGCCGTCGGCGCCTGCTTTTGCATTCCATGCGTCGGGCAGCGTTGCCTTGGAAGATTTTCCGTTGACATCGATCGCGCCGCTCGCACTCATACCCTTGCCGTCACCGTTGCCGCCGGTCGAGACCAACTGGGCCGTCAGCGGGACCGCCACCGGCTGCGCCTGCATGGTCGCGGCCTGTTGCTGCGGTGTTATTTTGCTGTCGGCCTGGCTGGCGGCAACCAGCGCGAGTAGATCGGAAGAGGTTTTGTCGGCAGCGCTGGCGTCTGCGGCTTGCTTGTCGGTTTTGGTTTTATCGGTGCTTTTGGCAGTGGCAGTAGTAGTAGGAGCAGTGCTGCTGCTACTGCCGCTGGCCTGGCTGTTTTGCGCATCCTGGGTGCTTTGCGCGTTATCGGTGCTTTGATTATTCTGTGCGCTCGGTACGTTTGGCGCACTCGGTGCAGTCGGCGCACTCGGCGTATTTTGCGAATTCTGCTTCGCCTGGACCTGGTTGCTATTGTCGTTCGCGGCGCGATCTGCGACTTCCTTGGCCAAAGCCTGGGTGAATGACGGTTGTGACGATTGATCCGACGACAGCGGGGCGGCCTGGAAATTCGGAATCGACAGCGTGGCCGGGGAGATCGGCGCCGCGTTCAGATTTGGCAGTAATGTATTCATCTAATCCACCGTCAATTTTGTTTGTTGTAGTACGTTATGCGTGATGCCTGTTCGTCGCTTTGCTTCTGGTCGCGTTTGCCGGCTGCCGCCTGCGCCGCATTTTTGGCGCGGGTGGCAAGCGTATCGTAGGATAAACGCTTGCGTTCGCATGCCTGCCATGCCGTTTTTGCTTCATCGACGCGCCCTTGCGTCAGGCTGACTACTTCCTGCTGCCCAGCGAGAACGTTATCGATTTTCTCTATGAACAACTGAAAATTCCGATAAGCCGTTGCGTTCAAGCCGCGGGTCAAATTCTGTTGGAACCGTAGTGCATATTCATCCCGATACTGCAGCAGCATATTCAGCTTCTGTTGCGCCTCGTCCCGGATGCGCACACAGCGCCCCAGGTGCTTGGTCGCCGCGTCGCTGTCTTTGGTCGCCAGCGTAATGAGCGTATCTAATGCAGTAGGGGTAGCCATGCTCGATGATTATATTTTGAAATGGCGGGCCCGATCACTCGAATAGAGAGGTAAGTTGCCCCAAGCTCTCGGACACATCGACCC
>JAQGNR010000105.1 GCA_028291765.1 Herbaspirillum sp. | reverse complement strand
GATGATGCCGGATGCCGACGCGCCGCCGCCGAATGACCAGGCTAAAAATCTTTCGAGCACGCCCCAGTCCGGATTGGCGCTCTTTTGCGTCCAGCCGGCGAGTGATTTCCAGATTGATGCCATTGTTTTCCAATAAAAAAGCCCGCAAAAGCGGGCTTGAATGAGATTTTTCTATTTAAACTGAGAGAACGCCGCGTTCTTCATAGATGGATTCGGCGTCTTCTTCGGCAAAGATAATGCGGCCTACTGCCATGAGTAATGCGCACATGTCATCGATTTTTTCTGCGGATTTCTTTTTATCCGGCTTCTTATTCATGTTTGAATCCATGGTCGCCACCATATTCGATGCGCACCAGGTCAATACAGGATCACCGCCGTGATGGAACTGCTTGCCGACGTATGCGCGCTCAAGTTCCTGAATCGCCGGGTGATACGACTTCGGGCCCTGGATAAATTCCACCATCGGCAGATCTTTTTCCATCAACCTATTCACCAGGTCGCGTGCGTTCCATGGGTCATAAGCTATTTCAGTGGGCGTAAATCGCTGCGCAAACTCTACGATGTCTTTTTCGATCACCGCATAATCAGCAACCTCGCCCTCGGTCTGCACGATCAGCCCGGATTGCACCCATGCTGCGTACGGAACGGTCCCGCGCTCGGTGCGCTGCGCCACCGCAAGCGTCGGCACCCAGCGTCGGCCCCATGTGTAATAAACTCCATCGACCCGCCAGACCAGTCGCATCACGCACAAATCCATCGTGGATGCCAAATCCAGCGCCATCACGCACGGCTTGCCGCGAAGCCATTCAAGATCGACTTTGCCGGCGCACCGGTTCCATTTCTGCAGGTCGACCCAAGCGGCAGCCGATGCGGCCGGCCGGTTGAGCCGTTTGATCTTGAATTCGGCATGCCGTCCAGGCATCGCCTTCGCTTCGACTGCTTCTTTCCGAATTTCCTTCAACAGAAGCGGGTTGACCTCCATCAGTGGATTGGCCTTTACCCACTTGGACTCGTCAAAATCCTCGTCTGCCTTGATCCCGGCAGTTTTGTCTTCCTCGTCAAGCGCGAAATAGACTGCAAGGAAGTGATCGGCTTCGAATATCCCCAACAGTAATTGCTTGGCAAAATGCCGTATTTCCGCCCACGGCCCGGGGTTGGTATATCCCTCCGTCGTGGTGTACAGAAACAGCGGATTTTTTCGCGCGCCGGCGGCAGACTTCAGTACATTCAACAGGTCGTGATTCTTGTGCGCGTGGATCTCGTCAATGCCACAGTGCGACGGATTCAAACCGTCTTGCGTGCTGGCCTTCGCATTGATCGGCTTGAACGTGCCGCCGACTTCATACCTGGCTATCGCGTTCGCGAACGGCTCCAGCGTGAACGCTTCTCGCAAGTCCGCGGTCATTTCGACCATCCGCTTTGCGACGTTGAAGACAATGCGCGCCTGCGAGCCGGTCGTGGCTGCGCTGATTACCTGCGGGCCATTCTCCTTTTCGCAGCAAAAGCAATACAGCAATATCGCGGAACATAAGAACGACTTCGCATTCTTTCGCGCCACCGCGAACAGAGCGGTCGTGAAGCGCCGCGTTTCGTCATGATTCCGAAACCCGAACAGATTCACCACAAAGAAGACGTGCGACGGGTGCATCACCACGTTCGGCGTATCCCACTCACCCTCGACGTGCGGCAATTTCTCGACGAAATCGCATGGATCCGTCGCATGCCACACGTCAAACACGAACGGCGCGTTCTTCCTTGTGGCGCATGATTTCCCGGTCGCGGGGTTATATTTCGCCCGTTTCAGGTCGGCTAGGAACCGTCTGGCCGCCAGTCGAACCCATCTACCGTATTTCTTCCCCTGCTTGTCGGCTACCGCTTCATTCGCGAAATCGACCGCGATCTGGACGTAATCACGCTGTCCGTTTGCCGTTGCCTGCGAACCGGTTTCCTTGCTTTTCTTCGCCAACTGGTTTCACCTTGCCTTGAGCAACCGGCGTCAATCCGAAGTCGTTTATCAGAGCCCGGTATTGGGCCATCATGTGCCCAGTTGGCGACTCACCAGCCGCCCAGAGCTGCACCAACTTGCCATGCAATGCGCAGAGCATGCCGAGCGCAGAAAGGCCACCTTCGGTCAGCAACTTGTTCGCGGTCAGAATGGCGGCCAGACGGTCCCACTCCTTAACGGCGTGCGCATTTGGCAACCAGTCAGGCGCCGGCGGCGTAGTTGACACGATCGGCAACTCGATAGGCTGGTTTGTCTTTCTATCTTTCCGTTCGGTGCCGGCCACAACCTTCAGGCCGGCCGGCTTTCGTCCTGGACCTGGCATGGCAACTCCTCAAAAACTGGTTTTTCTATCTTGACTGCGTGAAAATTGTGGCTAGCGCACGGTCTTTAGCAAAAATGCTGTAGGGACTTGAGGGGCCCTACCCCTTCCGCACCAATGGAGTGCAGGTCAACCGATGCGCGGCGCGCCCCAAAGCTTCTCGGCTTCCCATCTACGCATGACTTGGATCACAACGGGCTGGCTGAGCACCTCGTGCGCAATCTGCTTCGCCATTGGCCTGATCGCTTCGCGTATCACTTCTTTGACTATGCGCTCTCGCACTTCGTCACGGCTTGGCATTGATTCCTTATCCATCGATCGACCTTGTCACTGCGATAGCAACAGGCGGGTGCGCTCGGCCGAACACAGACAGGCGGATTGGCACACCAGCAAGGATGTTGGCAATGTCTACCTCGGTCGGTTGCCAGAATGAGTACATGACGCCTTGTGCTGGATCGAGATGCACCGGCAATCCAATGCATTTACCGTCACGCTGCTCGTCCCAGCCCGTAGGCGCGCCCAGCACCACGTTGGTATGCTCGGTCTTCACCGGAGTCATCATTGCGCTCATCGTTCTCATTCCTTTGTTGATTGGCGACCAAACCCACCATCCTCGGTTGCCGTCTTAACGTTATGGCACGTGGCGCATAAACTTTGCCAATTGTTCTTGCTATCCCAGAACAGCGCCCGGGCTCGCTCAATCGCAATAGGATCGCCACTGTCAAT
>JAQGNR010000095.1 GCA_028291765.1 Herbaspirillum sp. | reverse complement strand
ATGTTTGTGCTCCGTTCGTGTCCTCCGGCCTGCGGCCTCCTCCTTACCTCACTGCGCACAAACATCCGCCACAGCCCGCCTGACGCCCTTAATTTCGCGCATTTAATCGGCGTTGCCTTAATGCAGTCCCATCTTTTTAATCGTCATGCCGGCAATTTTCGTAACCATCTTGCGCGGAAAAAATCTTGGCAATAAGGTGCCGATCCGCACGCTGAGGCGCGTCGGATAGACCACGTTTTTACCTTGATCGAATGCATCCAGCGTCTTTTGAACCACCGACTCTGCGCTATCCATATTCTTCAAGGTCATCGTAGCTTTGGTTTCAGCAAAAAAATTGGTGGCTGTCGGGCCTGGACACACCGCCATGACATGCACGCCATCGCCAGCCAGCTCCTCATTCAATGCCTCGCTGAAATGGAGCACGAAGGCCTTGGCCGCGGCGTAGGTCGCCATCGACGGCAGCGCCTGAAAACTGGCGTTTGAAGCGAGATTGATGATGCCGCCCTTGCGCCGATGTTTCATCCCTTTGCCAAACAGATAAGTGAGGGCGACCACCGCCTGTACGTTAACCTGGATTGCGCCTTGCTCCCGCGACAGTTCGTGCGACAGAAAATTGCCGCTCAATCCCAGGCCGGCATTGTTGACCAGCAGGTCCACTGTAATAGCGCGGCGTTCCAGTTCGGCAGCGATCCGGTTGGCGGCATCGGGATCGGCGAGATCGGCATCGAGGGCCATGCATTGAACGCCATATTCATCAGACAAGCGTTTTGCCAGATTTTCCAATGCCTCCAGCGAACGCGCTACCAGCACCAGATGCATGCCGCGGGCGGCAAGATGCTCGGCGAAGACCTCGCCAAGGCCTTTCGAAGCCCCGGTAACCAATGCGGTCGATCCACGATAATGGAACATTATTTACTGATCCACATAATCGAACTCTTCGATCGGCATGATGCCGTGGACTTTCACCGTCATCGAAGCATTGTTGATGCAATTGAGCGCAGAGATCTTACCGTCACGCCGTATCACGGCGCCGGAGCTCAATTTCGGATTGTTATTGCCTTTGGATCCGGTGCGGATCGATTTGTCGAACAGAATGTAATCGAAACCGTTGTTACTGAAACGAATATGCGTTTCGTCGCCGCCGGAATACATGACGGTGCTGATAAAGAAATGTCCGGCTGCCGATTGCGGCATTTTGGGATAACTGAGTTCGATTTTTTGCGGCGTGCCGAAACGGTATTGCAGCTTGCCGGCGGTCGGCGAGATATCTTTTGATCCACAGAGCGATAGCAACCTGGTTTTCAATTTGCATTGAAACAGGACGATTTCGTCAGGCTTGCATAAATTCTCCACGCGTGCAGATGCTGCAGAGACATTGCCGGCTGCGATCAATGCAAGCAATGTGATACCGAGGGTAATAGGCCGAAGTGTTGATTTCATTATTTTCATTGAAAATCGCTCTCTATTTTTCCGCTATCTATTCATCGGGACAATTCTATAGGGCAATGCTGCATAGCAAACACAAGATACGTTATATTTTGCGAGGATCATTAGAACGCATTTCATAAATAGACACACATTACTAAATTCCGGAGACAAAATGAGTAATATCCTAACTACAGGCGAGCTTACTGCACATGAGCAAATAGCGCTCGCCAATCGCATTCTGTATCAGCAACATGTGGTCGATGCGTTCGGTCATGTCAGCATGCGCCATCCCACACGCCCGGATCGCTTTCTGCTGTCACGCAACATGGCGCCGGCGCAAGTAACGGCGGCCGATGTGCTGGAATTCGATCTCGACAGCGAACCGGTGGCGGCAGACAGCCCGCCGGTTTACCTGGAGCGCTTTATTCACGGTGAGATTTATCGGGAAAGACCGGATGTGATGTCGGTCGTCCATAGTCATTCGGCGGCGGTGATTCCATTCGGGATTGTCAAAAATACACCGCTGCGTCCGGTGTGCCACATGAGCGGCTTCCTGGGACGCGGCGCGCCATTGTTTGAAATTCGCTGCTGTGCCGGAGAATCCAGCGATATGCTCATTCGCAACAGGGATCTGGGGGCAGCGCTGGCGAAATCGCTCGGCGACGATGCCGTGGTATTGATGCGCGGCCACGGCTCTACCGTCACCGGCGCCACCTTATATCAAGCCGTATTCCGCGCCGTGTATACGGAAGTCAATGCGCGCCTGCAATCGGAAGCCCTGGGGCTGGGCGAAGTCAATTACCTGACCGAAGACGAAGCGCGCAACGCCAATATAGCCAACGACGGACAAATCCAGCGTGCGTGGAATTTTTGGGCCACGCTGGTGTGATCAAAGGTCTCGATCGACAAGACGAAAAAAGCCGGAGAAGATGCCCTCTCCGGCCAGTCCATTCGAGTACAGCGCCGATTGTCTTAGAACGATTTCGTCATTGCTAAGTACATACCGCGGCGTTGCCCAAACTGCGGCTGCCCGACGCCGACCCCCGAACCGTCACGTATTTCATAGACTTTATCGAATAGATTGATCACGCTCAGCCGGACGTTGACTTTGCCGGCAAACGAATCGTTGAATGTATGGCTGACGCCGACATTGAACTCGGTATAAGTCGGCAAATGATCGGTATTGGCGAAGCCGCTGCGCAAGCCCGTGCCTAACAAGGCATCGGCGCTGTAGAGCGTCGCACCCTGTTGATATGAGGCCCCGGCCGAAGCGGTGATGGTCTGATTGTGATCCGCGTATATCCAGTTATTGGCAATAAAATTGAGTTCATCCTGCTGGAAATTGAATTGGCTGGAGACGATGTTTTTACCAATCGAGGTGGCGCGCGCGAGATTGAAATACGCGCCAAGATCGTCTTTGTGATAATTCAGCGTCAGTTCCGCGCCGTACACCTTGCCTTCGGCATAATTGAAGGGCGTGAATATCAGCGCCGAACCGAACTGCCCTTCGTCCAGCATGTCCTTTACCTTCTTGTAATAACCATCCAGACCCAGCGTCAGGTTTTCGGTTAAACGATGGCTGATGCCAAGGTCGTAGTAATCCGAGCGTTCCGGCCGCACCGGATCGTTCTGGCTGGTGGGCGATGCATTGGTCGTGCCGTTGAAGGCCGCCACGGTACTGCCCGGAATCAGCTCGTTTGGCGGCGGCGTGAAGTATCTGGCATAGCCGGTATGCAATGTGGTGCGCGGGGTTATCTGGTACACCAGACCGAGACGTGGACTGAACTGGCTGGCGGTCACATAAGCATTGATCCAGTCGAAGCGCGCGCCGTAATTGACGGTCAGCTTATCGCTGAGCTTCCACTCATCCTGCAAATAGATGCCGACCTGATTGGTAGTCTTCTGATCTTGCTCGTTGATCGCAAATGGTACGGTGCCCAGTTGATTACCGTCGGCATCGGCGGTGAAGGTCAGCGAATCGTTGCTGTTATTGAGCTCCTCGCGGGTGTAGGCAATCCCGGCGCGCAGGGTGTGCGTGTCATTGATGCGATAGCCGGCATCGGCCTGCAAGCCATTGGCCAGACCGGAGCGCACCACATTCGATGCCACGCCGGTATACATCAAATCGCCGATGGTATCGGGTACAAACTGCACTTTGGTGTAACGGCTGAAGGCGGCCAGTTGATAATCGATTTTGTCGCCGATCACGCCTTGCAACGACAAAATGCCGTAGCGATTGGTCTCATTCTGGTTTTCATTCAGATTGGCCGATGGAAAATCGGTCACGCCGTCGAGCTGGAAAGTGGGCGATTTGCCCGGCGTATTCGGAATCTGAAAGTGGCTATCGGCATTGGCGAGAATCAGGCTGAGGCGCGTATCCGGGTCGATCAGATAAGAAAAATAGCCGAAGGCCTTACTCTGCGTAGTACGGTCATGCAGTGTCGAGGATGCGCCGGTCGGATTTTCGATGCCGAGGTTATTGGCATCGACGGAGCCGTTTATGTAATAGCTGAAACCATTGTGCGATCCGCTGACGTCGCCGCTGACCTGGCGCGTGTTGTTGCTGCCGACTTCGACGCCGATGTTGCCACCGTTGTCCACCTGACCGGTTTTGGTATGGATATCGATAATACCGGCCGTGCGGTCCCCGTATTGGGCCGGCAAAGCGCCGGTGATCAAGTTCATGCTATCGACAAAGCGCGTATCGAGCGTCTGTCCGAAGCCGGAAATACTTTCCGGCAGCAGGATGCCGTTCAGACGATACTGCAAATTGGCATGATCGCCGCGCACGTGCAACTGGCCGAACGAATCCTGCGTCACACCCGGCGCTTGCAGCAGAAACTGGTTGAAAGAGGTGTTGTCGCCTTGCGGCAATGCGGCGATATCCTTGCGGCCGAAATGATAAACGCTGCTTCCAGTGTCGACCGAAATGCTGTTTCTGGCGCGGTCCAGGCGCTCATTGACAACGACGGGATCGAGCGTGACGTCCGGCGTAGTGGCGGTGTTTGCAGCTGTATTTGCAGCATCCGGCGTAGTCGGGGAAACGGCCTGCGCATAAGCGGCAGGGATGGAAAAACCATAGGCGAGCGCAATCAATGCGCTCAGCCGCAACAAACGTGTGTTCATAGTGCATTCCTAAAGACGTGTGGGCGACAACCGCAACGCATGAGAGCGAGGCTGGCTGGCCGAATGATAAAAAGTGACTTTCAGACTGTCTTGAAACGACGCGGCGGCGCTTGCGGATAAGGACTCAGATAGGGCCGGATATCGGGCGGGGAAAACAGGACCGGCTCAACCGCCATGTAATACGTGAACGCAAGCACCGGTACCGGCACGATCAGCGGCGTGGAAGGGGTCGGCGCCGGATGCATGGCGTCGAGCTCGCAACTCGGGCAATCGTTATCTACTACAAACAAATCGTGATGATGAAACTCCATGGCGATCATCTGCACCAGCAGGATGCTGATCGACAGCCATATCGCAAGCATAAAGCCGCGATGGGAGAATTTTCGGATTTCGTTCATACAGGATCGGGGAAACGCTTTCTAAGAGCGCTTCTTTATTTTTTCATAATGCAATTGAGTTGCATATTTTATAGGTAATTACTTACATTCTGCAATACAGTTGCAACATTATTGCAACAATGTTGCGATAATGTTGCAAACGTATTGCAAAAATCACGATCAATTAATTGGAAATGTCGGGCAATGTCGCCGGATCGGCGTGCTCAGGTTGCTCAGGTTGCTGCGGTTGATGCAGTGGCGCCCTTTCCCTTTCCCGGCCCAGCACAAAAGTCAAAATGCCGGTGAGCGCGGCGATCAGTGCGGCCACTGCCATGACGATGGCGAACCCATGGGAAAAACCGGTATGCAAGACATCCAGCGCAAATGCGCGCGTGGCGGCCGGCCAGTATTGCAATGCCTGCGGCCCATCCCCTGCCACGGCTCGTTGCACAATATCGCCCGCATCCGGCGGCAACACTGCTTGCGCGGCTGCCAGCGTGCGCCGGAAATAACTGCCGGTAAGTTGCACCAGGATGCCGCCGAGGCAGGCAACGGCCAGCACAATCCCGGCAAAACGCGTGGTGGTACTGATGCCGGAGGCCATGCCGGCGCGCTCGCCGGGCACGCAATGCATGATGCCTTTCTGCGAATTCCCATTCAATAATCCGGCGCCGCTGCCGGTGACAATCATCCCTGTGAGCACCAGCCCATAGGAAGAAATGGCGGCCGCGAGCGCGACAATCGCATTGCCTGCGCATACCAGCCCCAGCCCCAAACCCATCAAGCCATGCAAGGGCATCCTGCGCGCCAGCCAAATACCGACGCGCGGAAATATCATCATTGCCAACGCAAACGGCAACATTGCCAATCCCGCCGTAATGGCAGAATAGGCAAATGCATTTTGCAAATACAAAGGCAGGAAAGTCATCATCACTTGCGCCGATGCCGCATAGCCGAACATGCCCAGCACCGCGCCGACAAAGCGCGGCGCACGGAACAGGCGCAAATCGATCATCGGTCTTTTTTGCAGCAGTTCAACCGGAATAAACAACGCCAGCAACAACAGCCCGGCGGCGGCGCGCAACAGCGTGATTCGGCTGTCCCAGCCGGCGGCATTGGCGCCGATCAAGGCCCAGATCAGCGCGCACAGGCCGCCGCTGAAAAACAGGCCGCCCCAGACATCGATACGCGCCGCGCCGACATCTTTGGAATCATCCACCTGCCGCAATACCAGCCATCCCAATATCAGGCACACCGGTAAATTCAGCAGGAAAATCCAGCGCCATCCGAACCATTGCGTAATGACGCCGCCCAGCAACGGCCCGATCGATATCGCAACCCCCATGACAGTGCCCCATATGGCCCATGCATGCGTGCGTTCTTCTTCCTGCTGGAAAGTATGGCCGATAACGGCCAGCGCCGAAGTCAACAGCAACGCCGCCCCGATCCCTTTGGCTGCGCGCGCCAATTGCAATACATAGACCGACCACGCAATACCGCAGAACAGAGAAGCCAGCGCAAAAATGGCCAGGCCGAGCAGCATGACGGAGCGCCGTCCGTAACGGTCGGCAATGCCGCCGGCCAGCAATAACAGCGATGTGAATGCCAGCATATAAGCACTGACGATCCATTCGATATCGCTAAAGCCGGCCTGCAGCGAACGCGCAATCGACGGCAACGACACGGCCACAATGTTGGTATCGAGGGAGATTAATCCGCAGACGGCCGAACAGATCAGCAATACCAGATGCCGGGTGCGGGGATTCGAAGGATTGACCATGACCTGCCGTCGAGAAAAAGAAATGCTGAAGAAAATACGAGCAATTCTAATCCTGGTTGAGCAATCGCGTTTGCATGCCTGCGGCGTGGTCTATCGGTAAATTACGCCTCGGCAAGATTGAAATCCGGCGCTCGCAATACCAGCGGGGACGCCGCCTCGCCATTCGAAATCAATTTACGCGCGACACCGTGGATTTCGGTTTCATAAGCACGATACACATCCTCAAAATCCAGCGTAGTGCCCTCGAACGCATAAAGCCGTTTTAACGCGCAGCCGGTGATCAAACAAGCATGCTCCCGGTCCTCGATCCGGATGGAAAATGCGATTCCCTGAGGCGTCATGCATAGCGATTTAAAAGTCATACGGTTTCCCCTGCAACATTGCCACAATGCCCGCTTGTCATTTGTTTATTGCAAACGATTGCGGGTCGCTAAAAGTGGACAAGCATAAGCGACGCGCAAACAAATTGAAACGATGCGAAAGTTTGATTTACAAGAAACTTCATACTTTTTAGTGCGAATATCCGATACAAGCCCGATACAAATTTCTTTGCGCAAATTATTTAAAAACTTAACTTATTAACAAACAAACACACCAGCCGCTTATCGATCGGAAAACTGATCCGTGGCCTGTATCAGGCGATGCAAAATGCCCGGTTCGTTATAAGCATGGCCGGCGCCTTCGACCAGATGAAATTGCGCTTCCGGCCAGGCCCGGTGCAAATCCCATGCAGTCCTGGCCGGCGTTGCAAGATCATAGCGTCCCTGCACAATGACGCCTGGAATATCGCGCAGCTTCGATGCATCGCGCAACAATTGCCCTTCTTCCAGAAAACCGCCGTGCGTGAAGTAATGATTTTCGATGCGGGCAAAGGCCAGCGCGTAAAACGCCGCATGATGCGCTTCGACCACAGCCGCGCTGGGCAGCAGCGTAATGGTGCTGCCTTCCCAACTACTCCAGGCCTGCGCCGCGGCCAATTTGGCGGCCTCGTCGCTGCCGGTCAAAAGACGGCGATAAGCCGCGATGTAATCGTGCCGTTCATCTGCCGCAATGGGCGCAATGAATTGGGCCCATTGATCCGGAAAAATCCATGACGCGCCCTCCTGGTAATACCAATGCAGCTCTGCACGGCGCACGCAAAAAATGCCGCGCACGATTAATTCGCTGACCTGCGCCGGATGGGTTTGGGCGTACGCCAACGCTAATGTACTGCCCCAGGAGCCGCCGAACACCAGCCACTTCTGGACGCCGAATAGCGTGCGCAGTGCTTCGATATCGGCCACCAGATGCCAGGTGGTATTGGCATCGAGACCAGCGTGCGGCGTCGAACGTCCGCAACCACGTTGATCGAACAGCACAACACAATATTTTTCGGGATCGAACAAGCTGCGATGCGCGGCGCTGCAGCCGCTGCCCGGGCCGCCATGCAAAAACACGGCCGGCTTGCCGAGTGGATTGCCGCAGCGTTCCCAGTAAATGCGATGCCCGTCGCCGACATCGAGCATGCCGGATTCAAACGGTTCGGCCGGGGGATATAAGGTCCGCAAACCGGTATCCAGTTCATTGTTCATAGTTCATCCATATCCATGCTTTTCCCGGCAATTTCAGACTATCCATGCGCCGTTGCGATACACCACAACATCATCCAACTGCACCGATTCGGTCACGGCAAACACATCGATGTGATAACGTGCATCGGCGCGCCGGATCGCCGGTTTGTTATACACGCCATGTTTTGCGCCCAACGATAGATGGATGCCGCACATGCGCTCGTAAGTCCCGATATCGCTGACCATGCGCTCCCGCGTGAAGGCGCGATTCATGCCGAAGCCCAGTTCGCGCAGCCAGACCTCGCCTTCATCGGCCCGGATATTGGCCAATACCTGATCGAATGCAGGCGTCGAGTCGATGACATCGATCACCCGGCCGCGCGCGACCACCAGCGTGATCGGCTGTGGCGGCCGATTGACGCGAAACGATGTATCGCCGAACACGGCGATCCTTACGCGTCCGTTCACCGCCTCCAGATCCTGCGCTTCGGTAAAGACCTCGCCGATGGGAAACTGGCCGCCGATATTGTTCATCCCGGTGTAATCGCCGATATTCAGTTTTGCCGCCTCGAACGGCGAGCCGAACACCAGTTGCTCGCCGCCGCTGTCGACCACACCACCGCGTGCCTGATCGATGCGGGCTTTCAGTGCATAGCCAACGCCGCGAAAATAGGTCGGATCGTAAGCCAGCGATTCGATGTAATACAGCGCTTGCTCGCCCGGCATGCGCGACAGATGCGGATGTTCGATCACTTTCAGGCCGCGCTTGAACAATTCGACGCGAATACGAAACGCTTCCAGGCGAAAATTGGTGGACTGAATCAAGACCACCAGATCGGCGGCCTGCAAACCCGCAAACGCCGCCAGCACCGCCTGCGGCGCCACCGCATCGAAATCGATGAAAACCGCATCCGGCAGACAACGGCGATAAGCGGCGGTCAAACCCGCGGCGAGCGCGCAATGGGTGTCATACACCACGATGGCGGACTGCCCGGACGTATGCGCAATGGCCAGCGCCAGCACATCGCGCAAATGACGCGCGGCAGCATCGACGGCGGCCGGCGGCAGGGGCATGGGCATGTCTGCCAGCAACGTTTCCAGCTGCGGTGTGTGATGAGTTCCGGTCGTCAAATTTTTCGGTAATACTTATTTTGTAAAGGTCAGCAGTTTAATCCACAATGCAGCTATCTTAAGGATTCCTTGAATTCACCAGGAGAGCCAATTGGATCAGCCTTCAGAACGCCCTACCCCTCCTCGCCCCCACAGCGACGATTTTGTCACCCACACCGTCACCAATCAGCCAACACCGCTGACGCCCTACGATGCATTTGCAACCGACTTGCCGCTGCGCCAGGCACTGAACCGCGAAGGCGCTGCCTGGGCCACGCCCGAAGTGGCCGCTTTCGGCCCCATTGCCGGCGGCGAAATGATGGCGCTGGGCATTCTCGCCAACGAAAACAAACCCACATTCCACCCTTACGACCGCTACGGCCATCGCATCGATGAAGTGCAATTTCACCCTGCTTATCACCGTCTGATGACGCTCGGAACGCAGCACGGCGTTTCCAATTTCAACTGGCGTCACGCCGATCGCAACGGCGCCAATGTGGCGCGCGCCGCGCTGTTTTATTTGCACTGTCAGGCCGATCAGGGCACGTGCTGTCCGCTGACGATGACCTACGCATCGGTCGCATCGCTGAAATTATCGCCGGCCCTAGCGCAAACCTGGCTGCCGCGCATCACTTCCGATGCCTACGACGGCAGCGCGATTCCCGCCTGGCAAAAAGCCGGCAACACCATCGGCATGGGCATGACGGAAAAGCAAGGCGGCTCCGATGTGCGCGCCAACACCACGCGGGCCTACCCGAGCGGCGCATCCGGCCCGGATCAGCCCTACGAATTGTTCGGACACAAATGGTTCATGTCGGCGCCGATGTGCGATGCCTTTTTGATACTGGCCCGCACCGATGCCGGCATCTCCTGTTTTCTGACCCCCAAATTCGCCCCCGGCGGCGAGCCCAATGGCTCCAACCCACGCAACCCCATCCGCATACAACGCCTCAAAGACAAGCTGGGCGACCATAGCAATGCCAGTGCCGAAGTTGAATTGCAGGGCGCGATCGGCTGGATGCTGGGCGAAGACGGACGCGGCATCAATACCATTCTGGAAATGGTGGCGCTGACGCGGCAGGATTGTGCGCTGGGTTCGGCCGCACTGATGCGCCAGGCGCTGGTACAGGCGATCCACCATACGCGAGCGCGCCAGGCCTTCGGCAAGCATCTGGTGCAGCAACCGCTGATGCAAAACGTCCTGGCCGATCTGGCGCTGGAGTCGGAAGCGGCCATCGTGTTGTCGATGCGCCTGGCGCGCGCCATCGATGCCTCCGGGCGCGATCCCGGCGAAGCGGCATTTGCCCGGCTGGCCACGGCGATCGGCAAATACTGGATCTGCAAGCGCTGCGCGCCATTCGTCAACGAGGCCCAGGAATGCCTGGGCGGTGCAGGTTATGTGGAAGATTCAACGCTGCCGCGCCTCTACCGGCAAGCCCCGCTCAATTCAATCTGGGAAGGCAGCGGCAATATCCAATGCCTGGATGTGCTGCGCTGCCTGGCCCGCGAACCGCTGAGCAGGGACGCCTTTTTCAATGAGTTCAAAGAAGTACACGGTCATTATCCGGCACTCGATGACGCCCTCAAGGACATCGTCGCCGCGCTGGCAGATAGCGCCAATCTGGAAATGCGTTCGCGGGCGATCGTTGAGCGCATGGCGCTAGCGCTGCAAGCTGCGTTGCTGATCAAGGCCGGCGATGCGCAAGTTGCCGATGCATTTTGCCGCTCGCGGCTGGCCGGCGCGCACGGTCTGGCGTTCGGTACGCTGACGCAAGAAACACCGCTGGCTTATTTAATCGATCGCGCTTATGCCTAGTGTGGCGTCTCACACCACACTAGCGCGATTGCACGACGTCATTGCTTAAGGCAACGCTGATTAAGCGCCATGGGCGGGGTGTGGTGGCATGTTGTGCGCAGTGAGGTAAAGGAGG
>JAQGNR010000086.1 GCA_028291765.1 Herbaspirillum sp. | reverse complement strand
GCCTGCGGCCACCTCCCTTCTTTACCTCACTGCGCACAAAATCCCGCCACACCGCACCTGACGGCGCCGTCACTGAACTGCGTTATTGTTTATCGTCCCGCTGTATTTTTTTTTTTTTTAGTTTTTTTTGTTTTTTTATTTTTTATAACACCTTGCCTGGATTCATCAGGTTCAACGGGTCCAGCGCCTGTTTGATGTTACGCATCAATTGCAGTTCAAGCGGCGATTTGTAGCGCCGCAATTCTTCCCGTTTCAACACACCGATGCCATGTTCCGCCGAAATCGATCCGCCGTGGCGATCGACGCTATCGTGCACGATCAGATTGATGGCGGATTGCGATGCAACGAAATCGTTATCGTCGACATCGATCGGCGCGGCCACGTTGTAATGTAAATTACCATCGCCCAGATGGCCGAAGGTGACCATGCGGCAGCCGGGGAAGCGCTGTTGCAGCAGCGCGTCTGTGGTGTTGATGAAGTCGCCGATGCGTGAAATCGGCAGTGAAACGTCATGTTTGATATTTTTGCCCTCGCGCGCCTGCGCGTCCGAAATCTGCTCGCGCAAAGCCCATAGCGATAACGATTGCGTCAACGATCCCGCCACCACGGCATCGTCCACCAGTGCGGCCTGCAGCGCATCGGCCAACACTTGCTGCAATAACGCTTGGGCATGGGCTTCCGATTCGCTATCGGACAATTCCAGCAGTACGTATTGCGCATGCGGTTCGGAAAACGGCATCTGCGAAGCGGGGAAATGGCGGCGTACCAATTGCAGACAGGCGTCCGACATCAGCTCGAACGCGGTCAATGCCGCGCCGCAACGATCCTGCGCCATGGTCAGCAAAGTCAGCGCCTGTTGCGGTGTGCGCAATGCGGCCAGCGCCGTCACTGTGGCTTTGGGTTGCGGAAATAATTTCAGCACGGCGGCAGTGATGATGCCCAGCGTACCTTCCGCGCCGATGAATAAGCCGCGCAAGTCGTAGCCGGTATTGTCCTTGCGCAGTCCGCGCAGACTACTGAATATCTCGCCTTGGGCGGTGACCACTTCCAGCCCCAGACACAAATCGCGCGTATTACCGTAGCGCAGAACGCCGGTGCCGCCGGCATTGGTCGACAGATTGCCGCCGATGGTGCAAGTGCCTTGCGCGGCCAGCGAGAGTGGAAACAGACGACCGTGGCCCGCGGCGCTTTCCTGGATGGTTTGCAAAATGCAGCCGGCTTCGGCGGTCATCGTATTGTTGACGATATCGACCGCGCGGATCCGGTTGAGACGGTTCAGCGACAATACCACCGCATTGCCGCTGCTATCGGGCACGCTGCCCAGCACCAGGCCGGTATTGCCGCCTTGCGGCACGATCGCCACGCGGTGCTGCACGCATAAGCGCACCAGGCCGGCGACTTCATCGGTATCGCCCGGACGCAATACGGCCAGCGCATTGCCGGTGAAACGGCGGCGCTGGTCAATCAGGTAGGGGGCGGTGTCGCCGGGCGCCGTCAATACGTGCGCGGCGCCGATCAGCGCGCGGCAGGCGTCGACCAGCGCATTTTCCGGCAGCGCATTCATTGGGAAGCTTTGCCGATGGCTTGTTTGGCGAGCTTCTTGGCGGCTTGTTTGTAGGGGCGCAGATAGAGAATTACGCAGAGGAAAAACGCGCAGGCCAGCGCGGTCTCGGCCCAGCCCAGCGCGGCCGAGAGCGGTACCCGGTCGCTGGTGGCGCGCACGATGCCTTCGGTGAAATAAACCAGAATCAGCATCGAAGACCATTGCATTGTGTAGACGTCGCGCTTGAGCACGCCGCGCAAGGGCAATAGCAGCGGTATCACCTTGAGTACCAGCCAGGAACCGCCGGGGCGCAACGGTGCGAGTAACAGTTCCCAGGCCACGCAGAGTGCGATCAGCGCAACCAGACTGCCGATCGTGCCAAAATGGTAAAACTTTGCGCGCGGCGTAATCATGTTGATCCCTGTAATTTGATCGCGGTTTGCGCCAGCCGGCGGCCCAGCGCGACCGCCAGTGCGCGCGATTCTTCGGTAAACGGCTGATTGCTGTTGACGCCGGCCCAATGGCTGGCGCCGTAGGGGCTGCCGCCGCTGGCGGTGCTCATCAGTGCGGCTTCGGTATAAGGCAGGCCCAGCAGCAGCATGCCGTGATGCATCAACGGTAGCATCATGCTCAATAATGTCGATTCCTGACCACCATGCAGGCTGCCGGTAGAAGTGAAGACACAGGCCGGTTTGCCGGCCAGTACGCCGGACAACCATTGCGGCGCTGTACCATCCCAAAAATATTTCATGGCCGAAGCCATATTGCCGAAGCGGGTAGGGGAGCCCAGCGCCAGACCGGCGCATTGCTCAAGATCGATCGCTTCGACGTAAGGCGCGCCGGTGTCAGGGATATCCGGTTCGGTCGCTTCGCTGACCGCCGAGACTGCCGGCACAGTGCGCAGGCGGGCGTCGCAGCCGGCCACGCTTTCGACGCCTTGCGCGATGGCCTCGGCCAGTTTGCGCGTGGCGCCGTGGCGCGAATAGTAAAGAATCAGTAGAGTCAGGGAAGGTGTTTTCGTCATAGTTGGGTATTATGAATGAACGATTAGGCGCTGTTAATAATTAATTCGGGCGTCGATCAGGAATCGATCAGGAGTCGATTAGGAATCAATTTATACGGTGACATTGCTGAGGCGCATTCTGTATGATGCGATTTTTCCTGATTTTCCAGGTTGTTTTATCTTGAATGAATTTTATGGTTTCCAAGCTGCAGGCCTTGTCCTGGCATGATCTTCGAGAATTGTTTCGGTTTGCCGTCCGCCGGCTGGAAGAGGAGCGCTTGCCGCAGGTTGCCGGGGCGCTGACATTCACCTCGATTCTGGCGCTGGTGCCGACGGTGACCATCGCCTTCGCGTTATTTACCGCCTTTCCGCTGTTCAGCACCTTTCGCGCCTCGCTGGATGCGTATTTCATCCAGAACCTGATGCCGGACAATATGGCCAATACGATTCTGGGCTATATTAACCAGTTCGCTGCCAAGTCGGCGCGCCTGTCGGCTTTCGGCGGGGTGGCGCTGATCGTCACCGCCGGCTTGACCAT
>JAQGNR010000081.1 GCA_028291765.1 Herbaspirillum sp. | reverse complement strand
TGCTCAAGCAATTCATCCGCATGGTGCACGATTCAAAGCTGTTTCGCCCATCCCCGCGCATTATCATTTGCGTGCCATGCGGATCGACCCAGGTCGAACGCCGCGCGATCCGCGAATCGGCGCTGGGCGCCGGGGCCTCCCAGGTTTATTTGATCGAAGAGCCGATGGCGGCTGCTATCGGCGCCGGCTTGCCGGTCTCGGAAGCAACCGGATCGATGGTCGTCGATATCGGCGGCGGCACTACCGAAGTCGGCATTATTTCGCTGGGCGGCATGGTGTACAAGGGTTCGGTTCGTGTCGGCGGCGATAAATTCGACGAAGCGATCGTCAATTACATTCGCCGCAATTACGGCATGCTGATCGGCGAGCAAACCGCGGAAGCAATCAAAAAGGAAATCGGTTCTGCATTTCCGGGTTCGGAAGTGCGGGAAATGGAAGTCAAGGGCCGCAATCTGTCCGAAGGCATTCCGCGTTCGTTCACGATTTCCAGCAACGAAATTCTGGAAGCGCTGACCGATCCTTTGAACAACATCGTATCGGCCGTCAAAAATGCACTGGAACAGACACCGCCGGAGCTGGGCGCCGATATTGCCGAAAAAGGCATGATGCTGACTGGCGGCGGCGCGCTGCTGCGTGATCTGGATCGACTGCTGATGGAAGAGACCGGCCTGCCGGTCATCGTCGCCGAAGACCCATTGACCTGCGTGGTGCGCGGCTCCGGCATGGCGCTGGATCGCATGGATAAACTCGGTTCTATCTTCTCCAACGAATAAATCGTTAAGTCTGTTGTGCCGTGGTGTTCGGGTTTCGATCGATTGATAACGTAAACATGCGTGAGAAAAAACAGGGAAGACCGATGGGCGGGACCGATCGCATGCCGATCGGCTCGGTCAGCGGCGCTGTTTTATTCCTCTGCCGAAACATGGGACATATCCAATGAGCGGTCTGCCGCCGCTCTTCAAGCAAGGGGCCTCTGCCCGCGCCCGTGTTCTCTTCTTCGCCTTCATCTCCATAGTGCTGCTGGTGATCGATTCCCACGTCCATACGCTCGATTCCGTGCGCAAGGTAGTCGGTACGGCATTGTATCCACTGCAAATGCTGGCCTTGGTGCCGCGCGATACCGCCATACAGGTTACGGGCTATTTCACTGCGCTTTCTACGCTGGAGCAGGAAAACAAGGCCTTGAAATTGCGGCAGGCGCAAAGTGCGCAAATGGAGCAGCAGCAGCGTTTGCTGTTCGCTGAAAATCTCCAGTTGCGCAATCTGCTCGGCATGCAGCAGAAGTTAACCGTCAAATCGGTGGTGGGCGAAATTCTTTACGACGCACGCGATCCGTTCACCCGCAAGGTGGTGCTTAATCGCGGTTCGCAACAAGGCGTCGCACTTGGGCAGCCGGTGATTGACGATCTCGGCATCGTGGGGCAAATCACCCGCGTGTTTCCATTTACATCCGAAGTCACCTTGCTGACCGATAAGGATCAGGCGATTCCGGTGCTGGTCTTGCGTAACGGCTTGCGCAGTATCGCTTACGGTCGCGGTCAATCGGGCGTGCTCGATCTGCGCTATCTGTCCGCCAATGCGGATATCCAGAAGGGCGATATGCTGGTGACTTCCGGTATCGACGGCGTTTATCCATCCGGTCTGGCGGTCGCTACCGTGACCCAGGCCGAAACCAAGTCGTCGGATACATTTGCGCATATTGTCTGTACGCCGGTCGCCGGTGTCGATCGCCATAAACAGCTATTGATTTTATTGGTCGATGCCAATATGCCGCCGCGCCCATCCGAGGTGGCGCCGATAAAATATGATAAGAATGCCAAGGTGTCGATTGATGTGCGTGACAAATCGCTCGAAAAGCCGGCTGAAAAAGCGCCTGCTGCAGGCGTTGCAGCGGCGGTAAAAATCGACACAAAACCAGTCGTCGCCAGGCCAACGCCAGATGTAAACCCAGCCGCAAAACCAGCCGCCGCCAAGCCAGAGGCGGCACACGAAACCAAGCCTGAAGGTAAACCTGCCGTGCCTCCCAAGCCGGCTCAGCCCGCTGCTACCCCATCCCAGCCGCCAAAGGTCGTCCGATGAATGACCCGCATTACATTCTATTGCCGGCAAATCCGCTGTTCATCATCGTCAGCCTGGTTGCGGCCTTTATCCTCAATTTGCTGCCGACCGGACAAGCGCCCGGCGTTCCCGATTTCGTCGCGCTGGTGCTGGTGTTCTGGAGTATTCACGAACCGCGCAAAATCGGTATCAGTATTGCGTTTCTGATGGGCTTGCTGATGGATATCCATCAAGCCACGCTGCTGGGCGAGAACGCGTTGGCCTACACATTGCTATCTTATTTCGCGATTATGATTCATCGCCGCGTCTTGTGGTTTCCAGTCAGCCGGCAAGCGCTGCATATCCTGCCGTTGATGCTGTTTACCCAGGTCGTGCAATTGCTCGTGCGGGCAGTGATCAGTAATAAATTCCCGCATTGGTATTTCTTCGTCGAGAGTTTTGTCAGCGCCGCGCTGTGGCCGGTAGCTACCTGGTTATTGCTGGCGCCGCAACGACGGGCAATCGATCGAGACGATAATCGTCCGATCTGATGCGTGACGCCCGATGACCGAATTTAAAGACATCGAACGGGAACTGCGGTTGTTCCGGCGGCGGCTGTTCGCGGTGAGCGCACTGGTGCTGCTGTGTTTCGGTTTGCTGCTGTCGCGTTTCATCTGGCTGCAGGTGGTGCGCTATGAAGCCTACGCAGCCAAAGCCGAAGATAACCGTATTTCGGTCGTGCCGATCGCGCCCAACCGGGGCTTGATTCTGGACCGCAACGGTGTTGTTCTGGCACGCAACTATTCAGCGTATACGCTGGAAATCACCCCATCCAAAATTCAGGTGCCGCTGGACGATTTGATCGATCAACTCGGCACCGTGGTCGATATTCAACTCAAGGATCGGCGCCGCTTCAAGAAATTGCTGGAAGAATCGAAGCAGTTCGAGAGCTTGCCGGTGCGCACCCGCCTGACCGATGAAGAGGTGGCCCGTTTTACGGCGCAGCGCTACCGTTTCCCGGGCGTCGATATTCAGGCGCGCCTGTTCCGCCAATACCCGTTCGGCAAGACCGCTGCGCATGTGATCGGCTACATTGGGCGCATCAGTCAGAGCGACGCCGATAAAATCGACGATACCGATGACGCCGCCAATTACAACGGCACCGATTACATCGGTAAAGCGGGGCTGGAGAAAAGCTACGAGAGTCAATTGCATGGCACTACCGGTTACGAAGAGGTCGAGATTTCGGCGAGCGGGCGGGCAGTGCGAACCCTCTCGCATACGCCGTCTGCGCCGGGCAAAAATCTGATTTTGTCGATCGATATCGAATTGCAGAAGGTGATTGAAGAAGCATTCGGCGACCGCAAAGGGGCATTGATCGCCATCGAACCATCCACTGGCGACATTCTGGCTTATGTCTCCATGCCGTCATTCGATCCGAATCTATTTGTCGACGGGATCGATCAGCAAAGCTGGGATGAATTGAATAACTCGCCCGACCGGCCATTGGTCAACCGGCCGTTGAGCGGTACTTACCCGCCGGGCTCCACCTATAAGCCGTTCATGGCGCTGGCAGCGCTGGAGCTGGGCAAGCGCCGGCCCGAAGATGCCATCAACGATCAGGGCTTTTTCATGCTCGGCAACCACAAGTTCCGCGACGATAAACCCGACGGTCACGGTATCGTCAATATGTTCAAATCGATCGTGGTGTCGTGCGATACCTATTATTACCAACTCGCCAACGACTTGGGCGTCGATGCCATCCATGATTTCATGAAGCCGTTCGGATTCGGCCAGTTGACCGGCATCGATCTGGAAAACGAGCGGCGCGGTCTGTTGCCGTCGACCGCCTGGAAACACGCGGCCTACAGTAAGCCGGAACAGCAAAAATGGTATGCGGGCGAAACGATTTCTTTAGGCATCGGACAAGGCTATAACGCCTTTACGCCGCTGCAAATGGCGCATGCGTTGGCCACGCTGGTCAATAACGGCATCGTGATGAAACCGCATCTGGTCAAAATCCTGGAAGATGGGCTCAGCCATCAACGCACCATGACCGTACCGAAGGAAAGTTATCGCATTCCGCTGAAACAGGAAGACATCGATTTTGTGAAGAGCGCGATGGTCGGCGTTAATAAGCCAGGTGGCACCGGCGCGGCCGCCTTTGCCGGCGCCGGCTATGTGTCGGGCGGCAAGAGCGGCACCGCGCAGGTGGCGACGATCAAGCAAAATGAAAAATACGATGCCAAGCATGTCGCCCAAAATTTACGCGATCACTCTCTGTTTACCGCCTTTGCACCGGCCGACCATCCGACGATCGCGCTGGCCGTCATCGTCGAAAACGGTGGTTGGGGTGCTGCCGCCGCGGGGCCGTTGGCGCGCAAGGCGCTGGATTATTATTTGCTGAAAAAACGTCCCGGCGACGTCGTGACGAAGGCCGATGCTGCGAAAGTCGATGCGGTAACAATCGATCCCGCAACAGGTAATACGAGCGATTAAAATGCCGATAGTATCCCCCAACCCTATTTTTTACCGGTGGACGCGATGAGTCTGCACAAACCGTCTGTATGGCAAGTCATCCGGCCGCATCTGGCGGTGTTCGATGGCGCGCTTTCGCTGATTATTTTCCTGATTCTCTGCGTCGGCATCGTGACCTTGTACTCTGCCGGCATCGGTTTGCCGGGACGGGTCGAGGATCAACTGCGCAATATTCTGATTGCGTTTATCGTGATGTGGATTGCCGCCAATATCTCACCGCAAACCTTGCTGCGCTTTGCGGTGCCCTTGTATATGCTTGGCGTGTCGCTGCTCATTGCGGTGGCATTGTTCGGCGTGGTGAAAAAGGGCGCCCGGCGCTGGATCAATTTCGGGATGGTGGTGCAACCGTCTGAGATGATGAAAATTGCGATGCCGCTGATGCTGGCGTGGTATTTCCAAAAGTGCGAAGGCATGTTGCGCTGGCACGTCTATCTCGTCGCACTGCTTTTGCTGGCGCTGCCGGCGGCGTTGATTATCCGCCAGCCCGATCTGGGTACGGCACTGCTGGTGCTGGCTGCCGGCGTATATGTGATTTTCCTGGCGGGATTATCGTGGAAAGCCATCGTTGCCGCGGTGGTTGCAGTCGGCGCCAGCTTGCCGGTGATCTGGAATTTTCTGCACGATTATCAACGCCAACGCATCATGATGTTGATCGATCCGACTTCCGATCCGCTCGGCAAAGGCTTCCATATTATCCAATCGACCATCGCTGTCGGTTCTGGCGGCATCACCGGCAAAGGATGGCTCAAGGGAACGCAGGCGCATCTTGAATTTATTCCGGAACGAACCACCGATTTTATCTTTGCCGTGTTTTCCGAAGAGTTCGGTCTGGTCGGCAATGTGGTGCTGATGACCTTGTATCTGTTGCTGGTGATTCGCGGTTTGATGATCGCCGCCAATGCGCCCACGCTGTTTACACGTCTGCTGGCAGGCTCCATCACGATGATTTTCTTCACTTATGCGTTTGTGAACATGGGCATGGTCAGCGGGATTTTACCGGTGGTCGGCGTGCCGTTGCCATTTATGAGTTATGGTGGCACGGCGCTGGTGACGCTGGGTCTGGGCGCCGGTATTTTGATGAGCATTCAGCGCCATCGCAAATTGGTACAGACTTAGGGCAACGCTGATTAAGGGCGTCAGGCGGGCTGTAGCGGCTGTTTGTGCGCAGTGAAGTAAAGGAGGGAGGTGGCCGCAGGCCGCCGGAAGGACACGAAC
>JAQGNR010000027.1 GCA_028291765.1 Herbaspirillum sp. | reverse complement strand
CGCCGGCGTGATCGGCGCGTCGCCCGCGGTGCCCGGTGTGGATTACCAGATTTCGGTGAATGCGCGCGGCCGTCTCGGCAGCGTGGAAGAGTTCGGCAACATCGTGGTGCGGACGTCGCCGGACGGCGTGGTCACGTATCTGAAAGATATTGCGCGCATCGAACTGGGCGCCAGCGAATATGCGCTGCGCTCTCTGCTGGACAACAAGCAGGCGGTGGCGATTCCGATTTTTCAGGCGCCCGGTTCGAATGCGCTGCAGATTTCGGATAACGTGCGCAAGACCATGGCGGATCTGAAGAAGGATATGCCGGACGGCGTCGACTACAAGATCGTCTACGATCCGACCCAATTCGTGCGCGCATCGATAGAAGCGGTGGTGCATACGCTGCTCGAAGCGATTCTGCTGGTGGTGATCGTGGTGATCATCTTCCTGCAAACCTGGCGCGCATCGATTATTCCATTGCTGGCGGTGCCGATATCGGTCATCGGCACGTTCGCGGTGATGCTTGGTTTCGGTTTTTCGATCAACGCGCTGAGCCTGTTCGGGCTGGTGCTGGCGATCGGGATTGTGGTCGACGATGCGATTGTGGTGGTGGAAAACGTCGAGCGCAATATCGAGGGCGGCTTGTCGGCCAAGGAAGCCACGTATAAGGCGATGCGCGAAGTATCCGGCCCGATTGTGGCGATTGCGTTGACGCTGTCGGCGGTGTTCGTGCCGTTGGCGTTCGTCAGCGGCCTGACCGGTCAGTTCTTTAAACAGTTTGCGCTGACCATTGCCATTTCGACGGTCATCTCGGCGTTCAATTCGCTGACCTTGTCGCCGGCATTGGCCGCGCTGCTGCTCAAGGGCCATGGCGCACCGAAGGATAAATTCCAACTGCTGATCGATAAATTATTCGGCTGGTTCTTCGTGCGTTTCAACCAGGTGTTTCATCGCGGTTCGGGCGCCTACGGCGGCGGCGTGACTTCGGTGTTGAAACGCAAGAGCAGGGCTATAGTCATCTATGTACTGCTACTGGGCGCGACCATGCTGCTGTTCCATAAAGTGCCGACCGGCTTCATTCCGGCGCAGGATAAGCAATATCTGGTCGGCTTTGCGCAATTGCCGGATGCCGCTTCGCTGGATCGTACGGAAGATGTGATTCGTCAAATGTCCGATATCGCACTGAAAACACCCGGCGTCGAATCCGCGGTGGCCTTCCCCGGCCTGTCGATCAACGGTTTCGTGAATGCGCCTAATTCGGGCATCGTATTTACCACGCTTAAACCCTTCGACGAACGCACCAGCAAGGATCTGAGCGCGACCGCGATTGCCGGCAAACTGAATCAGCAATTCGGTTCTATCCAGGGCGCGTTCATTGCGATGTTCCCGCCGCCGCCGGTACAAGGCCTCGGCACCATCGGCGGCTTCAAGCTGCAGATTCAGGATCGCGCCGCGCTCGGCAACGAAGCGCTCAACGAAGCAACGCAGGCCTTCCTGGCCAAGGCGCGCGCCGCGCCTGAGCTGACCGGCATGTTCTCCAGCTTCCAGATCAATGTGCCGCAGCTGTATGCCGATCTGGATCGGACCCGGGCGCAGCAATTGGGCGTCTCGGTGCCGTCGGTGTTCGATACCTTGCAGATTTATCTGGGCTCTTTGTATGTGAACGATTTCAATAAATTCGGCCGTACCTTCCAGGTGCGGGTGCAAGCCGACGCGCCCTTCCGCGCGCATGCCGAAGATATCGGTCTGCTCAAGGCGCGCAACAGCAACGGCGAAATGGTGCCGCTGTCGTCGATGCTGAAAATGACGCAAAGCTATGGGCCGGATCAGGCCGTGCGCTACAACGCGTTTCCATCGGCTGACATCAATGGTGGGCCTGCGCCAGGTTACAGCACCGGTCAGGCGCAAGCAGTGGTGGAACGCCTGCTGGCCGAAACCCTGCCGCGCGGCATCGGTTACGAATGGACCGACATCACGTATCAGGAAAAAATCGCCGGCGATACGCTGTTCGTCATTTTGCCGCTAGCCATGCTGTTGGTGTTCTTTGTGCTGGCGGCGCAATACGAAAGCCTGACCTTGCCGCTGGCCGTGCTGTTGATCGTGCCGATGGGTATCTTGTCGGCCATCTTCGGGGTCTGGTTGACGGGCGGCGACGACAATCTGTTCACCCAGATCAGTTTGATCGTGCTGGTGGGGCTGGCGTGCAAGAACGCGATTCTGATTGTGGAATTTGCCCATGAGCTGGAGCAAAACGGACGTGGCATTTATCAGGCTGCAATCGAAGCGGCGCGCCTGCGCTTGCGCCCTATCCTGATGACATCGATTGCATTTGTCGCCGGTGTGGTGCCGCTGATTCTCTCCTCCGGCGCCGGCGCTGAAATGCGCCATGCGATGGGAGTGGCCGTGTTCTCGGGGATGATCGGCGTGACCTCGTTCGGTCTGTTCCTGACACCGGTGTTTTATGTGTTGCTGCGTACATTGGCAAGCGGCGGCTTTAAGAAAGCGGCGCAGAAAGAAAAGCAGCGTGCCGCCAATGCTAACAACGCTAACGCCAACGCTACTACCGCAGCCCTTGCTGCGCCGGTTGTGCCTCACGAAGGAGTTTGATCATGAAACATATTAAATTGCATCAATTTCCTCAAGTTCGGTTTGCGCCCCTGTTGGCAGCGCTGATCCTGGTGGGTTGCGCCACCGCTACGCCGCCGCAGAAGGTGGCGGTCGATGTGCCGGCGCAGTTCCGCGAGAGCGCCAAACTGGATGGCGCATGGCAGCTGGCGCATCCGTCGGATCAGCTCGATCGGGGCCAATGGTGGACGGTATTCAACGACCCCGGATTGAACGATCTGATCGATCAGTCCGCCAAGTCCAGCCCGACCTTGAGCATCGCATTGTCGCGGGTCAAAGAAGCGCGCGCCACGGCCGGTCTGGCCGATGCCGATCGCGCCTTCCAGTTGGGCGCCGGTATCGGCCCGACGCGTCAGGGCGATGTCAATTCCGCATCGACGCAATGGCGCGCGCAGTTCAATGCTTCTTATGAAGTCGATTTGTTCGGACGTTTGGCCGGCGCCAGCCGTGCGGCGGCATTGGATGTGCAAGCGCAGGAAGCGGCTTATCGTTCGGTGCTATTGGCGTTGCAGGCCGATGTGGCGCAGCAGTATTTTGCGATTCGTTCGCTGGACGCCGAACTGGATGTATTGCGGCAAACGGTGAGCTTGCGTGAACAGGCGCAGCGGCTGATCCAGCACCGCTATGAGCTGGGCGACATCAGCGAGCTGGATGTGGCGCAAGCCAATACGGAGCTGGCGACAACGCAAGCCGAACAGGAAAGCGTGCAACGCAATCGCGATCAATTCGATCACGCCCTGGCAACATTGCTAGGTCGTGCGCCTGCGCAATTCACCTTGCCGCCGCAGCCGATCCAGGCTGTGACGGTGACGGTGCCGGCCGGTTTGCCTTCGGATTTGCTGGAGCGTCGTCCCGACATTGCCCAGGCGCAGCGCCAATTGGCTGCCGCCAGCGAACGTATCGGCGTGGCCAAAGCGGCGTTCTTTCCGAGTCTGGTGCTGACAGGAACCGGCGGTTTTGCTTCCAGCACATTGGGCGATTTGTTCAATTGGTCCAGCCGCAGCTGGTTGCTGGGTCCGTTGGTCGGTACTGCGCTGACCATGCCTTTGCTGGATGGGGGGCGTTATAAAGCCCAGCTGGCGGGCGCCGATGCGCGCTACGAAGGTCTGGTTGCCAATTATCGGCAACAGGTATTGGTTGGATTCCAGGATGTCGAAGACAACCTGAGCGCGCTGCGCACGCTGGATAAGCAGATTGTGTTTGAAGATCAGGCGGTTAAATCGGCTGCATTGGCTGCAAAATTGGCGGATTCGCGTTATCGCAACGGTTCGACCAGTTATTTCGAGTCGATCGATGCGCAACGTTCCAGTCTGGCGGCGCAACGCTCGATGAGCCGTAGTCTCGGTCAACGCGCAGTGGCGTCGGTCGGGTTGATTCGTGCGCTGGGTGGCGGCTGGAGTAATGCCGTGTCGCAGTCGCAATCTCCATTGCAGCCGCAGCCGGCTTTGTCTTCGAACGGATCGTGAGTTATAGCGATGTAATGCTGTTCATTTAAGTAGATTTGGGGGCAGAGGTGATCCTTCGATACGGCCTTCGGCCTACTCAGGACGAACGGGTTTTTGTGAAAATTTAAAGGAAACCCAACCGGGTTTTGTGAAAATTTAAAGAAAGCCGCAACGGGTTTTAGTGAAAATTTAAAGAAAATCCCAACCGGGTTTAGCGAAAATTTAAAGAAAAATCGCAACGGGTTTTTGTGAAAATTTAAAGAAAAACCGTTCGTCCTGAGTAGGCCGAAGGCCGTATCGAAGGATCACCTCCGCCCCCAAATCTACTTACTGAACGGCATTACTGCTACTGCTGTGCTGTCCCCCTCGGCCGCTCTCAACGAAAGTTGAAAGCGGCTTTTTTCTTGCGTACTTTCAAGGGTTGTTGGGCGTAACATCGATACCCGGCATCGCACGCACGCCAGTATCGTTGTCGAATACTTCGCTGGCCCAATCGACGAACGCGCGTACGGTCGGCGATAGATGGCGGTTGTGCGGGAACATCAGCGACACCGGCAACGGCGGCGCTTGAATATCCTTGAGAACCGACACCAGCCGGCCCGATGCCAGATGCTCAATGACGTTATACGCACTCAATTGCAGCAGACCCAGTCCTTCCAGTCCACAGGCCAGATACGCCTCCGATTGATTGACCGCAATATTGCCGGACATCTGTACCGGTATGTCCTTGCCGTCAATGCGGAAAGAAAATGGCGTGACGCGCCCGGTACCGCTGGAGAAATAATTGACTGCGTGATGCTTGCTGAGGTCTTCGATCGTTTTCGGTTCGCCGTGGAACTGCAGGTATTCCGGCGTTGCGCAGGTAACCCAATGCAGCAATCCGATACGCTTCGCAACCAGACTGGAATCGGCCAAGGCGCCGGTGCGGATCACGCAATCGATGCCTTCCTGGATCAGATCGACCGGACGGTCGGTCAGGCCAATCATCAGTTCGATATCGGGATAACGTTTTTCGAACTCAGCCAGTTTCGGCAGCACAATCATGCGGCCTATGGAGCCTGGCATATCGATGCGCAGACGACCTTTCGGCTGCCGCGTGGCGCTATGCAGACTAGCTTCAGTTTCTTCAATGAACTGTAGAATCTGACGGCAACGGTCGAAATATTCGGAGCCGTCGGCAGTCAAATTCAAACGCCGTGTGGTGCGCTGTAAAAGACGCACATTCAGAAACGCTTCCAGATTTTTGATGATACTGGTTACGGATGAGGGTGCCAGCGAAAGGGTTTCCGCTGCTTTGCTGAAACTGTTGGTTTCAACCACTCTCATGAATACTTGCATGGCTTGCAGTCGGTCCATAGCGGCCTCTGGTTAAGTAAAAGATTAATGGCGGCGTCCTTCGCGTTCCGATCGGACACCGGTGTAAAAGGGTATTCGCGCCGCCAGTGAAATATTGCTTGGCGGCATTGTATATTTGCGAAAGCCGAATATTGTTTCGCTCAGATGAATTCTAAATACGCGTAAAGGGTCCGCGTTTGTAGGGTTTGTC
>JAQGNR010000273.1 GCA_028291765.1 Herbaspirillum sp. | reverse complement strand
ACACGAACGGAGCACAAACATCCGCTACAGGCCGCCTGATGCCCTTCATTTCGCAACCTCCTCCCGTAAGCACGCGCCGGCGCAGGAATCAGAACTGTCCGTGGTGAAACTACGACCGATCCGATTTACCTCCCCGCCTTCGTTCCCTATGCTGGCCTATGCTTTTCAGCCATCGCCATCGGGACCAATTTATATGCCTCTAATGAATGTCTCTTTATCTTCTCTCTCGTCTATTCATTCACCCGTCTCCTGGATGACAGTGCTGCCAGGGAACCACATTCGAACAAAAGTCGAAACGCTGCTGGCGGACCATCTTGACCCCGGCTCCAAAATTGCCACAACCGTCATTACGCTGACCAGGGCACTAGTGGCGGCCAAACGATTATTTCCACAAATGCTGGATGAGAAAAATACCAGCCCGGCGCTATTCGACCTGCATGCGCCGTTACGGCACTTGCAGGTCCGCCGGGACAGCATCGCGCGACTACTGCACGACATCTCGCCCAACCTGGACGACGAGAATACTGTCAACGGCATCTGGAAAATCGTCAAAAACAGTAGCCCAGGAAAACGCCCGCAACGCCCGGAAACGGGCCGGAAAGAATCCATCCTCGCCCAGACCGATCCCGATAGTCCTCCGTCTACATGGCCGACCACCACCATGCTATTTGTGCTCAGCATCGGCAACTGGGACCAGATCGATCTAAGCCACGCCATGCTCGCCGGCGCCGATCTGCGCGGCGTCCAATGGCAAGGCGCCAAACTGCATAACGCCAATCTATCCAAGGCCCTGCTTGCGAGAAGCGATTTAAGCAACAGCGATCTGAGCGGATGCGATCTGAGTCATGCCGATCTGAGTTACACGAACATGCAATCGGCCAACGTGAACAACGCAAATCTAGAAGATGCCGATATGACCGCAGCAAACGCAAGCGATGCGTCTTTTGCCGGCGCGTGCTTCGAAAAAACCAAACTGCGCTACACGCGGTTCTGTCGGGCAATCCTCAACGACGCCAACGGCATCGCCTGCGAACAGGGAACCAATTTCACCGATGCGCGGCTGGATCGCGCACAAATATCGATACTAAACCGGCAGATCGTGCAGGACTGGCGCTTTTATATACCGATGTCCAGCGCATTCCGCGCGCAACAATTAACCTCGCTATCCTCCATCCCCCTGCATTACAACGATCTGCATAACCAGGCCGTTCGCGAACTCATTGCCGCCAGCACGGCCGACCATAATAGTCATCCGGAAATCAACTTCTTCACGCGTCATTTATTGATACCGAGGCGGTGCTGGGCGGATCGCCAAATCCATGCGTTTATCGTCGAAACATTGTTGCCGCCGCTGCTCGATCGCTGGAACCACTCAGCCAGAAGCAACAATGAACCGGCGCTTGAACAAGTACTGCTCTTTATCAGCGAAACCAGGCCGGCGCTCGATTGGCCGCGTTATTGCGGCGCTGTCAGCCAGTTGCTCACTGCCATCGATGCATCGATGTTTCCTGCACAACAGGCGCAATTGCAGCGCCAGTTCTTGCAACATCTAGGCATCGCGCCGGTGGCCGCGGCGCTCGAAGCCGTAGAACAAGACCTATCCCCGCTATGCAGCATTTTTATCAGCGCCGACAGCAACCGCGCCATCGCATACGACAATACGGTATTGCAGGATATGGCGCGCAGAGACGGTTCGCCATTTAACGGCTATCAATTCCAGCGTGACGCGCACGGCCAATTCCAGAACGAAGCCCTGCGCAATCTCGATACCGTCCATGCCTGCGCCATACCGTGCGCGCTATATAACATCGCGCCGCCGGCTACCGCCGCCAACAGGCTGATCGACACTATTTTCGACAATACAGCCTATAAAAATAAATTCATCCATGCACTGAGCTGCAAAACCCTGGCGCCCGAGACCGATGGCAGATACCAACATCGCATAGCGCTGGCCGACGATGTTTTATTGACGCCGCATTTAATCCATTTCTGCGAAGGAGAACCACTGTCGAAAGATTTTAAAATCAGCATGGAACACTGCAACCGGCTATGGCGGGTATTCAACAATACAAGCACTCCCCTCGCCAATAGCGCCGCCAATAACGCCAGAATGCTGCTGTGCCTGGGAACACTGTTTGTGCGCTACAGTTCCGCAGCGCTGTTCGGCGCCGAGAAAGACTCCTTAATCAGCGTGCGTGAATATGCGCGAGCCTGCCTGAACCGCGCGCATGCGCTCGACGCCTCGCTATTGGGCCACTCCGCCGCCAAGATCGAAGATGCCCTGCTGGGCGCGGTGCCGGGCGTTGGGCAATGCACCGCTGAACTGACGATAACGCTCTTGGCGTTCATCCGCGACAGAATTACCTACGATGCAAAATTGAAGACCTGCTTTACGGCGATCTATCCGAGGGCTTGGGAATAACAGCACACATCAATCAGAACTATCCGTCTTCAAATTACGGCGACTCCGATTTACTTCGCCTCTTACGTTCCCTATTCTGATCCGCGTGCTTTCCCGTCATCGCAACCGGAGTCATCTATATGCAACTAACGAACATCTCGTGCCTGATGCCTTTTCTGCCCTGCAAACCCGGGACCGCACCACACCCGGGCAACCACATTCGGTACAAAGTCGAAAAGCTGTTGCTGGATCGTTTTGAACTGGACTCCGCCAGCGCCAGAGCCACTGTCGATCTGACCTGGGAACTGATGGCGATGAAACATGTGTTTCCGCACATGCTGGATGAGAAAAATACCGACCCGGCGCTGTTCGACCTGCATGCACCGCTACGGAACCTGCAAGTCGGCAGAAACAACATCGCGCACCTGTTGCAGCATATCTCGCCCGGCTTGAGCGACGAGAACATCGTCAACGGCATCCGCAAAATCGTTAAGCACATCCCCCCCTGCAAGCGCGCGGACCCGCTCCCGCTGGAAGCCATGATCATGGCGATCGATCCCGATAGCGCGCCGGTCGACTGGCCGGTAAAAGCGATGCTCTACGCACTGCGCATCGGTCACTGGGACAAGATCGATTTGACCGACGCCCAACTGATCGGGGCCGATCTGCGCGGCGTCCAATGGCAAGGCGCCAATCTGCGCAACGTAAACATGCAATCGGCCATGGTGAACCACGCCAATCTGGAAGATGCCGATATGACCGCCGTCAACGCACGCGGCGCGTCTTTTATCGGCACGCACTTCGCAGGCGCCACACTGCAAGATACAAATTTCCAGGGCGCGATCCTTGACCGCGCCGACGGCATTACATGCTATCCGGGGACCAATTTCACAGAGGCCCAAATGAATCGTATCCATATGTCGCTGCAAAAGAGCGAGGCGGAACATGCCCGCTTCCGCGAAGGCCAATTGCTGGCGCTATCGACCATCGATAGCCAATTCGACGAACTTTATAATAAGGCCGTGCTTAAGTTATTCGGCATCAGCCTGTGCACCCCTGGGGGGCTGCCCAAGGTCAACTTCTTCACAACACAATTATTGGCTTCGAAGCGCAGCTGGGCAGATAGCACATTACGGAAAATTATCGAGCAATGCTGGCTGCCGTCCCTGCTCGAGTTATGGAACTTTGCCCCAAAGCGCGACGGCGAGCCGCAGCTTGAAGAAGTACTGACCTTTTTAAGCGAAGCCAAGCCGAACCTGGACTGGCCACGTTATTGCGGCGCCATCAACCAACTCATCACCGCCACCGATCCAGCGCACTATCTCGGACAACAAAATGAAGTGCAGAGCCAGTTTTTTCGTCATCCGGATATTGCCCCGGTAGCCGCGGCCATCGAAGCTCAAGAGCCAGGCTTATCCCGGATATGCAGCATTTTCATCAGTCCCGACCGCGCCCTGGCCATCGTCTACGAAAAGACAGAATTGCAGGCTATGGCGAGCGGCCAGGGTTCGCCCTATAGCGGCTATCAATTCAGACACGATCAATATGGAAAATTCCAGAACGAAGTCATACGCAACATCAAAGAGATCGAAGCCTGTGCAGTGCCGCTGGCGCGCTATAACATCGCGCCGCTGCCGCAAGCCGCGATTAATTTGATTACTTGTATTTTCGATCAAAGCATCTATAAAAATAAATTTATCGACGCACTGGGCTGCAAAACCCTGCCGCCTCCGATGGAGGACCCGGCCGGCCTTCGCATAGCGCTGACCGACGACCTCCCATTGATGCAGCATTTAATGCAATTTTGCTATGGCGCACCTGAGGAAAGTAATTTTTGCATCACCACTGAGCATGCTCAGCTACTTTGGCAAATATTCAACAGCACCATTGATCCGCTCGCCTATACCAAAGCCAATCAAGCCAGGATGCTGCTATGCCTGGGCACACTATTTGTGCAATACAGTTCCGCAGCGCTATTCGGCATCGAGAAGGACTCATTGCTAAGCTTGCGCACCTATGCAGCGGCTTGTCTGAATACGGCGCATTATTTTGACCCCGCGCTGTTGGGTCGGGTGGAACTTTTCAAGGACGCATTGCTGGGCTTACGGCGTGCGCCGGGCTTGCCGCAATGCACCGCTGCACTGTCGTCCAGGCTAACAACACTCATCCGCAAATGGATGGCCACCGATGCGGTACTCAAAACCTGCTTTACAGCACTCTATCCTTCGGCCTGGAAATAAGCGCTGATTCCTAAGGGGTTGTTGCGAAATTAAGCGGCTGCGCCATTGGGTGCGGTGTGGCGGGATGTTGTGCGCAGTGAAGTAAAGAAGGGAGGTGGCCGAAGGCCGCCGGAATGACATGAACGGAGCACAACAGCCCGCCACACCGCACCCGATGGCGCAGCTGCTTAATTCCGCAACAAATGCGGCGTCCATGTATATCTCTAAGGCCGCACGAGCTGGTGCTTACCCATCGCAGCGTCATGCCGGCGCGCCAAATGCAGATGCTGTAAAAACTGCTGCGTCGCCGTTTCCCAAGAATAAGCCAGCGCCAGCGCTCTGACCTCTTCCCGATCCAGCTCAAGCGCATCGAGACAAGCCTGCCTCAGATCATCGCTGAGTATCCCGGAACGGCCGTTGACGACGACATCGATCGGCCCTTCGACCGGATAAGCCGCCACCGGCACCCCGCAAGCCATGGCTTCGGCCAGCACCAGACCGAAGGTATCGGTCTTGCTCGGAAAGACAAAAACATCAGCGCAGTTGTAATACGCAGCCAGTTCAGCATGCGCTTTACCGCCGAGAAAACACACATCGGGATAACGCCGCTCCAGGGCTTCACGCTGCGGCCCATCGCCGATTACCCATTTCGTGCCCGGCAAATCGAGCTTCAGAAACGCTTCGATATTCTTTTCTACCGAAACCCGTCCGACATATAAGAACAACGGCCGCCTGATACAGGCATGATCCGGCTCTCTCGGCTTGAAATGCGCCGTATCGACGCCGCGTCCCCATAACGCCACGTTGTCGAAACCGTTCTCTTCCAGCGCCTGCTTGATACCGATGGTCGGCACCATGATGACTTTCGAAGGGCCGTGAAACCAGCGCAGCAAACGATAAGTCAGCGCCTTCGGCAAAATCCGGCGCGCGCTCAAATACTCGGGAAAACGCGTGTGATAAGCAGTCGTGAACGCGAGCTTATTTTTGATGCAATAACGGCGCGCCGCCAATCCCATCGGACCTTCAGTCGAGATATGGATGCAATCCGGACCGAAATTGCGCAATGCCGCGGCAAGCTTGGCAAAGGGTTTATAAGCCAATCGGATTTCCGGATAAGTCGGGCAGGCGAAAGTCCGAAAGCTGGCCGGCGTGATCATCAGAACGATGTGGCCGGCCTGCTCCAGGGCCTGCTGCGTGGCGTGCAAGGTATTGACGACGCCATTGACCTGTGGCGCGCCGGCGTCGCTTACGATGGCGATACGCATAAATGATCCAAGACTTTGACTTGTTGCGCGTGCTTGCGCTCCATGATTTCCTGACACGTGACCAAACGCAATTCGCCGGACGCTTCTTCCACCAGCGCCGTCAGGCTTTCCACCCAGTCGCCGTCATTGCAATATTTGATGCCGCCGATATCGCGGATTTCCGGTTTGTGAATATGGCCGCAGATCACGCCGTCCAAGCCTTTTTTAGCCGCCTCAACCGCCAGCGCATCCTCAAACGAGGTGATATAGCTGACGGCATTCTTGACCTTCAGCTTCAGATACTGCGACAGCGACCAATACGGCAGGCCCGC
>JAQGNR010000271.1 GCA_028291765.1 Herbaspirillum sp. | reverse complement strand
TTTCACAAAACCCGTTCGCCCTGAGCAGGCCGCAGGCCGTGTCGAAGGGTCACCTCAACAGGCAAAATTCAAAGAATACCCACAGAAAACCCCGATGAACCAATTTTGATTACCCCAGCTCAACTCTCACGGCACTCATCAAAAATACAAACCCCGTTCTTCCCCTCCCGTTTAGCGCGATACATGGCAATATCGGCGCGCGATATCAATTGCGAAGGCGAGGTGCCGGCATCGGAAGACAAAGAGATGCCGATCGACGTGCCGATCGAAAACGTCTGCCCGTCGATATGAAAGGGTTTTGCCACCGCGTTCAACAACTGCTGGGCGATGCTAAGCGTCGTGATGCGGGCATCGGTCAGATCGGCCAACAGGATGATAAATTCGTCGCCGCCGAAGCGCGCTACGGTATCGGTGCGCCGGCGCCCGTCCAGCAAACGCGTCGCGACCTCGCACAGAACGGCATCGCCGGCCTTGTGGCCATATTGATCGTTGATCGATTTAAAACCATCGAGATCGCAAAATAACAGCGCAAAATGCGAACCGTTGCGCTCCGAATGAGCCACTGCCTGTTCAATATGCTCTTCCAGCATCGATCGGTTATACAAGCCTGTCAGCGGATCGTGATGCGCCATGAACGTCAGGCGCGCTTCACTCTCCTTGAGCGCGTTTTCTTTTTCCTGCAGACGGACTAATAAATAATTGAAACCCATCACCAGATCGCCCACTTCGTCATGACGCACAATCGGCAGCGGCGCCAGTTGGCGCTTGCCATCGGCCATCTCCCGCATCGATTGCGCCATATCCGTCAACGGCCCCAATATGCGCGGCAACAGCGTCAGTAATACTGCAATCAGCCCGGCCATAAAAACCACCGTGCTTATCACAACATAACTGCGCGTCGCGGCGATGGGGTGGAATGCCTCCGCGGTGGGCATGCGCGCGACCACGAACCACCCGGTACTGGGTACCGATACCATGGTCGATAATTCTTCTATGCCAAAAGCATTGATCGTAATGCCGCTGCCGCGATAACCGGCCATGGCCCGATCGTGCAACAGATTCACGCCGGTAGGCGGTGTCCGCGTTAATATCATGCTCGGATCGCTGGAGCCGACGAATAATTTGTCGGCCGGGGAAATCAGTAGAAATCCACCGGTGGCGCCGAGGTGCATGTCTTGCAGGAGATCGAGAAAACCGGTCGTGTTGAGGGTGACGATCCCCGCCAGTATCGCAATCACATGCCGATCGCTATCGCGCACCGGTACTGCCATGATCAAGAGCGGTTGGCCATCGACGATCCCGCGGTGCGGCTTGCTCATGACGGGCGTATCGGTATTGGCCTGCAGTATCGTCTGAAACCAGTCGCTCTTCGAATAATCAACACTGGGCGGCTGCTCTATCTCAGGGTAGCGTGCAAAAACACCTTTGCCGTCCGGCCGCAGTATGACCAATCGATTAAATAAGGTATTTATGCGTTGCCGCTCGCGGACCCAACGCGCCAGATTCTCCGGCTGCTGCAACAACGCAGGGCGCAATGTCGCGCCTAATTCGCTAATCAGTGCGCGCCGCGCCACGATGCTGTTATCGATATCGCGTGCGACATAAGTTGCGATCGATATTTGCTGGGTCTCGATTAAATCGCCCAAGAGCTTTTGCGCAAACGGAAGCGCAAAACATAAGCGGATGATCACGCCGAAGATGACGAGCGTTACGCCGAGTCCGATAAGGCGAAATTTGATGCTATGGAAAATTTTCATGGCGCTATATTGTGTGCGTCTGCGCCCGCTTTGCTGCAATCGCATTGCCGGCCCTACTGGCCGATTGTCGTTTTAAAAAGGCAGAAATGAACTGGCCTGCATCGACTACCCGTTGCAGATCGACGCCGGTTTCGATGCCCAATCCTTGCATCATGTACAACACATCTTCGCTCGCCACATTGCCGGTCGCGCCCTTGGCGTAAGGGCAACCGCCGAGCCCGGCCACCGATGCATGATAGATCGTGATGCCGACTTCCAGCGCGGCATAAATATTTGCCAGCGCCTGGCCGTAGGTATCGTGAAAATGTCCGGACAGGCCGGCGATGGGAAATTCGGCGATCGCGCTTTGCATGACCGCATGCACTTGTCCCGGCGTGGCCACGCCGATGGTATCGGCAATATCGATTTCATCGCAACCGATATCGCGCAAACGACGCACTACCTCAGCCACCGCCGCGGGCTCGACCCGGCCTTGATAAGGGCAACCGAATGCGCAACTGATTGCGCCGCGCAGTAATTTACCGTGTTGTTTGGCCGCTGCCGCGACCGGCCGGAAACGGTCTATCGATTCGGCAATCGAGCAATTGATGTTTTTTTGCGAAAAGGCTTCCGAGGCAGCGCCGAAGATCACGATCTCATCGGCGCCTGCTTTCAACGCAGCGTCAAAGCCTTGCATATTCGGCACCAGTGCGGAATACACGACACCGGCTTTGCGCGCGATACCGGCCATCACCTCGGCGGAGCTGGCCATTTGCGGCACCCATTTGGGGGACACGAACGAAGCGGCTTCGATGTTGACGAAACCGGCCTGCGTCAGCCGGTTAACCAGTTCAATCTTGATATCGGCGGGGATCGTTTCCGCTTCATTCTGCAAGCCGTCGCGTGGGCCGACTTCGACGATTTTTACGCGCTTCGGCAATGTCATTATCAATATCCTCTGCTGCGCTCAACCAGCCCCGCGACGTTCTCACCGCGTTCCAGTGCTGCAATTTTCCGGGTAATTTGCCGAACCGATTCAGCGTACACCGTTTTGGCTGAGATATGTGGCGTGATTGTGACCCTCGGTTCGTGCCAGAGCGGGTGTTCCGGCGGCAGCGGCTCCTGATCGAAGACATCGAGCATCGCGCCGGCCAGATGGCCGCTGCGGATCAGCGCCAGCAAATCGTCCTGGATAATATGGGCGCCGCGCGCGACATTGATCACATAGCTGTGCGGCGGCAGTTGTTCCAGCGTGCTGCGATTGAGCACGCCGCGCGTCTGGCCGGTCAGCGGCAAGCAGCAGACCACCACGTTCGAGTCGGCCAGCAGCTGTTTCAATCCGGCGTCGCCGTGAAAGGTCGTCACATCCGGTATCTGCTTCGCGCTGCGGGTCCAAGCCTGCACCGGAAACTCGAAATGCTGTAGCGCTTTGGCGATCCGCGACCCCAGCACGCCGAGGCCCAGAATGCCGATCCTGAATTGGGCTTTGTCGCGTAGCGGCAGGGGTATCCAATGCTGGTCGCGGGCTTGTTGCGCAAAACGATCGAATTGACGGAAATAATGCAGTACGCCATAGGTGACGTATTCAGCCATCTGGATCGCCATCGCACCGTCGTCGATGCGTATCAGAGGAATATCCGACGGCAGCGCCTGTTTTAAAATCGCATCGACGCCGGCGCCGAGATTGAAAATGGCCTTCAGAGCGCGTGGCGCTTGCAACAACTCGGCGGGCGGTTGCCATACCAAGGCATAATCGGCCGGCGCGTTATCGCCGGGTTGCCATAGCCTTACATCGGCATCCGGCAGTGAAGTACGTAACAGCAGCAGCCATTCGGCATGGCTTTCGGGGTCGGCGCTGTAAAACAAAATTCGTAAAATTTGCATTTTCGTTGCAGATTGAGTCATGTCTCGAATATTCCAATTCTTATTTATCTTCAGATTGCCGTCAAACTTAACAACGGCGCGCCCTCGCTGACTTGATCCCCGACCGCATAATGCAGTTGATCGATCTTGCCGGCCCGCGGTGCGCCGATCGTGTGTTCCATTTTCATGGCCTCCATCACCAGCAGCGGCGCGCCTTTTTCTACCGTATCGCCTTGCGCCACCAGCAGCGCAACAATTTTGCCCGGCATCGGCGCGGTCAGACGGCCGGCGACGGCCTCGCCGGTGGCGGCGTGCTGCAGTGGATCGTTGTAATGCAGCGTAAAACGGCCGGCGTCGCTGAATACCTGTAGGCCATGATCTAAGCCGCCATCCGGCACCACGCTGCCGTCGATAACCTGGTCATCGAGCAGGATACGAAAATCGTAATCCTTGTGCTCCAGCAGCCGGAGCGAATGCGCTTGATCGGCGTCGGCCAAGCGTAAGGACCAGGCATCGTTCAGATAGGTCACCGTCAGACGGTGGATTTGTGTTTCGTCGGCATCGCCACGCCATTCCAGCGTGCGTTGCAAGCGATCATGCAAGCGCCAGCCATCGCGGGCCGCCCATGGGTCATTGTCGTTATTGTTGCTATCGTTGTTGGCGGTTTGCCGCTCATCCTCAATGATGGCCATGGCTGCCAAGGCCAGTACTGCCAGCGGCGCGCTTGCCGGTGGTGGGAACAAGACATCGCGATTGCGTTCGATCAGCCCGGTATCCAGATCGGCGTCGGCAAAGGCGGCGCAAGTAACTAGTCGCTGCAGAAAGCCGATATTGCTTGCCAGCCCGGCTACCCGGTAGGCATGCAGCGCCGCGCGCATATTGGCCAGCGCGGCGTCGCGGTCCGCGCCCCAGACGATCAGCTTGGCGATCATCGGATCGTAAAACGGCGAAATGGCATCGCCCTGTCCAAAACCCGAATCGATGCGTACTGCGGCCGGGGTTTGCCAAGCGTGCAATTGGCTCTGCTGCTCTGAAGTGACCTGAAAATTGACTGCTGCCGGGGTTTGCAAATAATGCAGGACGCCGATCGACGGCAAAAAACCTTTTTCCGGATTCTCGGCGTAGATACGGGCTTCAATCGCATGGCCGCGCATGGTCAATTGCTGCTGTTGCAGCGGCAGCGCTTGTCCGTCGGCGACGCGCAATTGCCACTCGACCAGATCCAGTCCGGTAATCATTTCGGTAACGGGGTGTTCGACCTGCAGCCGGGTATTCATTTCCATGAAATAAAATGCGCCGCCGTCTGCCCCTGTCTGTGCATCTGCATCTGCATCTGCACTGCAATCGACAATGAATTCCACGGTGCCGGCGCCCACATAAGCGACCGCCTTTGCCGCCGCCACCGCCGCTGCGCCCATCGCCGCGCGGCGTTCTGCGCTCAGACCCGGCGCGGGCGCTTCTTCCAGCACTTTTTGATGACGGCGCTGCACCGAGCAATCGCGTTCGAACAGATAGACGCAATTGCCCTGGGTATCGGCAAATAACTGAATTTCAATATGGCGCGCGCGCAGCAGATATTTTTCAATCAGCACTTTGTCGTCGCCGAAGCTGGCGCGTGCTTCACGCTGGCAGGAGAGTAGCGCGGCGGCAAAATCGGCGGCGCGTTCCACGATGCGCATTCCCTTGCCGCCACCGCCGGCACTGGCCTTGAGCAATACCGGATAACCGATGTCATCGGCGGCGCGTTGCAGTAATGCCGGATCCTGATCGTCGCCGTGATAGCCGGGCACCAGCGGTACGCCGGCGCGCGCCATCAATGTTTTGGCTGCCGATTTCGATCCCATGGCCTGCATGGCCGCGGCGGGCGGCCCGATGAAGATCAGGCCGGCGTCGCTGCAGGCCTGCGCAAAATCGGCATTTTCGGATAGAAAACCGTAACCAGGATGCACCGCTTGTGCACCGCTGCGCAGGGCTGCGGCGATGATTTTGTCGCCGCACAGATAACTTTCGGCGGCCGCCGCGCCGCCGATGGCAATCGCTTCATCGCAGGCAGCGACGTGTTTTGCGCCGGCATCGGCCACTGAATAAACGGCCACGGTCTGGATACCCATGCGGCGCGCGGTGGCCGCAACGCGACAGGCGATTTCGCCGCGATTGGCGATCAGAATCTTGCTCAACATCGTTGTCTCCTTGAGCTCGCCTGGATTGCAGGCGGTTTGATTGAGACAGATTTATGCTTGCGCTTACTCAGGCCGAACGGGTTTTTATAAATTTACAGAAAACCGTTCCTCCTGAGTGGGCGCAGTATCGAAGCAGGAAGCCGCGAACCTCAATTACTCGGCAATCTCGCAACGTGCGTCATGGCCGTTGTTACGCGTACGCATCCCCAGCTTTTCCAGCAATGCACGATCTTCATCGACTTCAGGATTACCGGTGGTCAGCAACTTATCGCCGTAGAAAATCGAATTGGCGCCGGCCAGGAAGCACAGCGCTTGAACCGCTTCGCCCATTTCACGACGTCCGGCCGACATCCGCACACGGGCCGTCGGCATGGTAATGCGGGCCACCGCCACCGTGCGCACGAACTCCAGCGGATCCAGTGCGGCGGTGCCGTACAGCGGCGTGCCTTCGACTTGCACCAGATTATTGACCGGCACCGATTCCGGATAAGGATCGAGATTGGCCAGTTGTGCGATCAAGCCTGCGCGCTGGCGGCGCGATTCGCCCATGCCGACGATGCCGCCGCAGCAGACCTTGATGCCGGCATCGCGCACGCTGCTCAAGGTATCCAG
>JAQGNR010000244.1 GCA_028291765.1 Herbaspirillum sp. | reverse complement strand
CCATCCGGGAAGCGCTCGCCGGCATTGCCAGCAAAACGATTCGAACGCGCATACAAGCGGCCTTGGATCAGCCGGCGCCACAGGAGACCGTACGCCGGGCCCGCGCGGCAATGGAAGAGCTGGGACTGCGCTACCGCGCAACGCTTCAAGCCAATGGCGTGACCGCCATCATTTTCCCGACGGTGCCGCTGCCGGCGCCTCTGCTGCCAACTGACGGGGATGCCCTGCCGGCCCAGATCGACATCGACGGCCGGACGTATTCTTCGTCTGTCATTCTGCAAAATTCCATCATCGGCCCGCTGTACCGCGCGCCTTGCCTCAGCATTCCCGCAGGGCTGACGTCCGACGGCCTGCCCGTGGGCATCGAACTTGACGGCGTGCCCGGGGGAGATCGCGAGGTGTTGAGCATGGGTATGGCTATCGAGACAGTGCTGGGGGAATTGCCGGCGCCGACGTTTCGTGCGTAGTGCCTGCTTGATGGTTCGAGAGCGCCGCTGAATGGCGCTTTAGAGGAAAGCCGAGCCTTTTAAAAGGCCACTTGCGGAGTAATGCTGTTCATTTAAGTAGATTTGGATATAGAGGTGATCCTTCGATACGCTTCGCTACTCAGGACGAACGGGGTTTTGTATAGCGCTTAAAGAAAAACCGTTCGTCCTGAGTAGGCCATGGGCCGTATCGAAGGATCACCTCCGTCTTCAAATCTATTTAACCAGCTCACGGCGCATTAACGAAAGTATTCGCGTTGCCGGGAGAAGATTTTTTCAATAAGCGATAACACAAAAGGAAGATAATTTTTCGGGCGAAGTAAATGTCCTCGGATACCATCCGCGCCAGAGCGTGACGAAAAATATCAATCAGCTCCACATACATCGCTCTATCGACTTCGACTTCATCGAAGTCATGATTTTCACGTTTTTCTTCCTGGCTGCGAAAAATTTCCTCGAAACCGAGGACAAAAATGTTAAAGCGCGCTTCAAATTCACTGTCCGGGCAAGAATCGATTGCCGTGAGCTGCCGCAACAAGAATGCTTGAAGATGCCCCATTTTAGGGGCATCAGAAATTTTCACAGAAGAATGTTCCATGCTATTTTTCCAAGTCAGCTATACAGAAGCGTCACGGCTTTAAAACGAAAGCCGTTCCCCGTTGAATTTTATCAATTCCGCTCAAACATATTTTTCTTTTCAGAACATATGTTGCCCACCGTTAATAGCAATATTTGCGCCAGTCAGGAAGGCGGCTTCATCCGAGGCCAGGTAGGCCACCAGTCCCGCAACTTCTTCCGGCTTACCCAGACGCCCCATCGGGATTTGCGGAATTATTTTGGTATTCAGGATGTTTTCATCGATCGCCAGGACCATCTTGGTGCCAACGTAACCGGGCGATATCGTATTGACCGTCACACCTTTGCGAGCAACTTCCAGCGCGAGCGCTTTAGTGAAGCCATGCATCCCGGCCTTGGCGGCGCAATAATTGGCCTGGCCGAATGCGCCTTTCTGGCCATTGACTGACGAGATGTTGATGATCCGGCCCCAGCCGCGTTCGGTCATGCCGTCGCAGACAGGCTTCGTCATGTTGAATATCGAATCGAGGTCGGTTCTCATCACCTCGTCCCAATTAGCCTTGTCCATTTTTTTAAATGTCATATCGCGCGTGATGCCGGCATTGTTGATCAATATATCGATCGCGCCGTAATTCTTGGTCACAAAGGCCGCACACGCCTGGGCTGAATCGTAATCGGCAACATCGCAGGGCGCGGCCTGGAACTGATGTCCCTGCCGTTCCATTTCGGCCAACCATTGCGACGCTTTGGTGTTGCCCGGCGAATGCGTACTCACCACCTGGTAGCCGAGTGTACAAAGTTTAATGCAGATCGCTTCACCTAATCCGCCCATCCCTCCCGTTACTAGTGCAAGCCGTTTCATATTAGCTGTCTCCTCTAAATGTTACGTTTTCAATGGCCCGGTTTACCGCCGGGATCGGGTAGATCATATTGATTTATCAGACCTGCGTCGGCTGTTAGTCTCGCCGTTTTTTACTTCCTTTTTTTGCTGTAACGCCAGTTCGACAGCGTCAAGCAGCAATTGATCATTCATAGGTTTGTGCAGATAGGCAATCGGCCTGTGGACCATTACACGCCTTGCCGTCTCAGGATGGTCCTGCCCCGTCATGATGATGATCGGTATCTCCGGCGAATGCCACGCCAGCCAGGATTGCAGGTCAAAGCCGCTAATGTCCGGCATGTGCAGGTCCAGCACCACGCAACCTGGTTGACTGGTTGCAGCGAAACCAAGGAACGCTGCGCCGGAAGAGAAGGCGCGCCCCTTGATGTCGGCTGAACGCAGCAGCCGCAACAAGGCCTGACGCACGGAGGGGTCATCGTCTATCACTGCAATCCATCGGGAGTGTCTTTCCATAACCTCACGATAGAACATTGAATCGACGGTGAATATTGGACTTTGGTCGTACGCGCCATATGGCCCTACAAATAACAAGAATATGAACTTGTAGGACAGCAAACTGGCTTGCCGATGACGACAACAATTAATTTGGCGTTCTTCGATGAACGTCTTCATATTGCTCATCGCATTTAAAACTTCGTTGCCCCCATGTCGCGCCCAAATCCTCCGAAAGCCCAGACTCTCTAAAGAGTCATTTGCATTTTTACCACGATTAAAAATAATTAAACTGCAACGATATTAATCGTGGGACTATCGGACCGCACTTCATGCTGCTATGCATCAATTTCGCGATGAAAGGCAAGTTAGCGCCTTCATTCCTATGAATTACAACGTAGGAGTTGCTATGAAATTACTTTCCTCTATTGCCGCAATATTGCTGGTACTTGGTATTTCCCCATTGGTTCAGGCTAGCGCCCCACTTCCTGGCTTGGGCGCCAGTCCTGAAGGTACGTCGGTGTCCGGCCTGTCGTCGGGCGCATTTATGGCAGTGCAATATCAAGTCGCGTATTCGGCCTCGGTCAACGGGGCCGGGGTGGTCGCTGGCGGCCCGTATTATTGTGCAGCGAACTTGCTACTAACCTATGCAGGTATCTGCATGGGGATGGTTCCGATGCTTCCACCCAATCCCAATTTAATGGTGGCGGCCGCCAAACTCTTCGCGTCAAACGGAGACATCGATCCGCTCACTAACCTGCAAAAAGACCGTGTCTATGTTTTCAGCGGTACCAAAGATACGGTGGTAAATCAGTCGGCGGTCAATGCCACGGTCGCTTTTTTCAAAGGCGTTGGCGTGCCGAATGCGAATCTGGTCTATATCAACAAAGTGCCATCCGGGCATGCGCTGTTGACCACTGGATTTGGAAACAGCTGCGGCGCCAATGAGGCCCCCTTCATCAGCAAGTGCACCGTTGGGAAGAAGGCGTACGATCAACCGGGTGCAATACTCGCTCATATCTATGGGCCGCTCAATCCCCGGGCCAAGACGCGCACCGGCCAGTTGCTGAACTTCAATCAGCGGGAGTTCGCCGATGCGTCGACTAGTATGGCTGACGATGCCTATGTGTACGTCCCAGCGAGCTGTACTAAGGGCGCTAGTTGCAAAGTGCATGTGGCTTTTCATGGCTGCCTACAGTCGGAAAAGGTTGTTGGCGACGACTTCTACGGCAAAAGCAGTTATAACGACTGGGCCGATAGCAACAGCATGATCATCCTGTATCCCCAAGTGAACGATTCGCAGCCGCTTAACCCCAATGGCTGTTGGGATTGGTATGGCTACACGGGCGCTAATTATGCCTACAAGAGTGCACCACAGATGAAGGCCATCCACGCGATGATAGAGCGGCTCACCTCGCCGTCGTCGGGGGCATTGGCGGTAGTGGCGCACTGAAGGGTAGCCATCGGGAAGACCAGGTCGCGCGTCCTGGACTTACCCGAGGAAAAACTAATCGACGGGACGTATCCACAGCTATTCGACATTACCGCCGAAGAGGCTATCTATCGAGATCCGACCTCCGAACGCCTGCGCGGTCCGCCAAGCGCACCAGTTCGGCGAGTGACTTTACTTTCATCTTCTTCATCACGCGTGCGCGATGCACTTTAATGGTCTTTTCCACCGTACCCAGCGCGTCGGCTGCTTGCTTATTTAGCTTGCCGTCTACGACCAGAGCCAGAACCTCACGCTCGCGCGGTGTAAGGCTGACCAAGCGTTGATTTATATCGTCAAGTTCTGCGCGGCACAGCTTTGCCTGGCGGTTTTTTTCGATTGCCGTATGCACGGCGGCAATGAGCTTATCGCCATCGACCGGCTTGGTCAGGAAATCAGCGGCGCCAAGTTTCATTGCCCTCACACCGACGTCGATATCGCCGTGAGCGCTCAGAAAGACGATCGGTAGTACGCTTGCGCGCAGTGTCAGGCATTGCTGAAGCGCCAGCCCGGTCATGCCCGGCATGGACAAATCCAGTACCAGGCAACCTAGTGCATCGGCATTGCCGCTATCGAGAAAATCCTGCGCGGATTCAAATGTCGTCACTTCAAACCCGGCTGAACAAAGCAGGCGCGATAAAGCCTTCAATATATCGGTTTGATCATCGACCAGAAAGACGCGAGGCTTGATGTTCATGGCGTTTCAATGATGCATAGCGGTAGGCAGAAGTGCAAACTCGCGCCTTGACCGGGATGATTTTCAGCCCAAATCCGCCCGCCGTTTGCTTCAATAATGTTGCGGCAGATTGATAAACCCAAGCCCATGCCGTTCTTTTTCGTGGTGTAAAACGCGTCGAATATTTTTTCAAGACTGCCAGGCGCAATACCTGCGCCTTGATCGATAACGGCAACCTCGGCATTGTTGGCATCGTAAAAACCGGTTCTCACAATAATCCTGCGTCTGAATCCTCGTTCGGCCTTGATGGCGTCACAGGCATTCATGATCAGGTTGATCATGACCTGTTGCAGTTGCACTGGATCGGCATTGATGCGCTTCAGCGCCGCCGCACATTCCATGCGCAGTTCGACGCCCTGCGTGATCAGATCGCTGTGCAGCAATTTCCCGACTTCCGACACCAGATAATTAATATCAACAGACTGCGCCTGCGTTTCTCCGGAAGTCAGTAATCCCCGCAGGCGGCGAATCACCTCTCCAGCGCGCATATCCTCGTTGACAATGTCCTGCAAGATGTCCCGCACTTCATTCAGATCGACCTCATCCTTTGCCAGAAAGCGCTGGGCCGCCTGTGCATTACTCAGAATGGAAGTTAGCGGTTGGTTCAACTCATGCGCCAGCGCACCGGACAATTCGCCCAGCATGACGACGCGGGACAAGTGCATGATTTCTATTTTTTTTTGCTGCAGGTCCAACTCGACCTGCTTGCGCAATGTGATGTCGAATGAGATGCCGCGCAGCCTCAATTCCTGGCCTGCACTGTCATAGTCGATACGGCCGCGCGATGCGATCCACCGTATCCCTCCCTCAGGGAGTTGAATGCGATATTCCAGGTCGTATTCATGATGGGGGGGCTGCAATGTCGTCATGGCGCATTTCACCGCGACCAGGTCATCAGGATGAATCCTGCTCACTACAGCCCCAATTTCTATCGGCTCCGTAGCGGAAAAACAAAACAACACCCGCCACTGGTCGGAAGCCCATATCTCGTTTTTCACGAAATCGCGGATCCAGATACCGAGCTTCGCGGCATCTGCCGCCTGGGTCAGTTGCAGATCTTTTTCACGCAAACTGACTTGAGATTGCCATGATATGTTCGAGGCATCCTGTAACGCCCGGCCCAATTGCCTGGCTTCTTTGAAGTGCAGGGGCGGTATCGGCAATATGTCGGCGGCGCCGATTGCCGTTGCCGGCCGGATCAATGCAATGATGGATCGTGCAATATTGCCGCCGACAAACCAGGCAAACGCGAGCCCGGCGGACAAGGCGACTATTGTGACGACAATTAACCAGTAAAGTGTATCGCGGAGCCCTTCCGTCATTTCGTCGAGCGGTATGCCCATCACGATTGACCACTGCGTAACCGGTGAGCGACTATAAACATTCATCACCGCAACGCCGCTCAGGCGTTCCGACCTGAAACTACCTTCATATGCTGCTTTGATTTTTTGCAAAGATGTCGGTTTGATTTTTCTGCCGACGAATTGCTCGATATCATGCGTGCGCGCCACAATAGTGCCGCTGCTATCGACCACGCTGACTCGCCAGCTATCCGGCAATTGTTGCTTGCGCAATATGTTGGAAAACGGCGCCGGCGTGGAGCTTGCACTGAGCACCAATTGGGTGATTTCGTGATGCTTGATGGGTACGGCAACTGAATAAATGAAACGATTCCCCAGCGGGCCGATATAGAGATCGGAAACACCCGATTGGCCTGTTTTCTGGATACGTTGCAATAAAGGCGCGTTCGCCGACTTCGGCAGTGCGTCGCCAAATGGGCGGCTGGTGGAAAGCAGCAACTGCCCTGCGGTATCCGCCACCACAATGCTATCGGCCTGCATACTTTGCAATGCCTTGGCCGCCTGTGGATAAAACGCACGCAAATCGGCATTGACGAAACTATTGGCGCTGGCAAGTACCTTGAGTGACGCCTCGGTACGCCCGATATCCTGATCGACTACAGAGATGATTGAGTGCGCCTGATGGATGGCGTTACTGATCAATCGTATCTGTTCGTGTTGATAAAAATTGAAAATAAGAAATGCTGCAATACCTGATAGCGGCAGGATGCATCCTACAACGAGGATGGTAAGCCACTGACGAACGCCAAGGTCATTAAGACGAAATTTTAGCGGCCATGCATTCATAGTTTGCCCTGAGCAAAACTTGCCAAATGTGCAAAAGTCGATACTTTCGAATTCGTAATACGCTGATTTACGTCATGATTTAAATTTTCTCAATAGGGTAGAGAAACAGCATCCAGATCCAAGGCTTTCAGGTGACATCTTTGCATTCAAGCGCAATCCATCCGAGCGAGTTATTCGCCCACAAGCAACTATTGATACATGACAGCAAGTCGCAAAGAAAAATCCTTGCGCTCGCTGAGACCGACAGAGAAGTAATTATGTAAATTTACAATTTTTTGTTGATTTTTACATACTACAGCTTCTTGTCTCGCCGACAATAAAATTTTTGTGAATAATCTTGATAAGTTTGCGTCTGGTACGGCCGGCCGATTTGGCGGCGTACAGCTTCTTATCGTGTGAATAGGGCGTTCAGCCGCGCCAGCTTTAGCTTCAGCGGCGCACCTCGGCATCCAGACAATAGCCTTCGCCGCGAATCGTTCGCAGCAGTTGTGGCGTCCTGACATCAACTTCCAGTTTCTGCCGCAATCTGGAGACCATCAAATCGATGGCGCGATCGAAGGCTTCCAGGCTCTGCCCGCGGGCCGTGCTTAACAGCTCGCTGCGGCTTAACACCACGCGCGGCTTTTCGACGAATGCCAGGAGCAGGCGAAATTCGCCATTGGACAGCGGAATCACCAATCGCTGCGGCGAGGTCAGTTCCCGGGTCGCCTGATTTAATGTCCAGCCGCCGAAAGTGATCTGGTTGGATACCCGCGGGCGCAATACGACCGCCTGCGATTTGCCGGTGGCGCGCCGCAAAACGGTGTGCAATCGCGCCACCAGCTCGCGTGGATCGAAGGGCTTGATGACGTAATCGTCGGCGCCCATTTCCAGGCAGGCAACAATATCGGGCGATTCGGCGCGGGCGGTCAACATGACAATCGGGATGTCGGACACCGCCCTGATGCCGCGGCATAAGGACAGCCCGTCCTCCGAGGGCAACATCAGATCCAGAATGATGATGTCGAAACGCCGGCGCGCCAGCGCCTGCCGCATTTCCACGCCATCGCCGACGGCGCTTGCCTGGATGCCGAAGTCGCTGAGATACGTGATCAACAAATCACGGATTGCAGCGTCGTCATCGACGATTAGAGCCTCTACGAGATTATTCATATGTGCAAGTCAGGGACAACAGAAACGACAGAGACAAAAGGCGGCGCCGCCGAATGAAGGCTACGGCCGATTGTCTACAGCGCCGGCGCTATTGCGCCGACGCGTCTGAGGCCAGACTTAGCTCAGGGTATTGACCGACGTGGACGTCGTTGGTGTGGTGCTGCTGAGGGTATACGACTGGATCGCGGTGCTGCTCTGCGATGTTTGCGATGGTTTCGATTCCCCCGCCATATGACGACGATGCGCCGCCTCTGCATTGGCGCTATGGGTGCCCGATGTTGAGCTGGTCGAAGCCGCGCTGGTCGAAGTGGAACCGGTCGAGCCGGCGCTGGTTTGCTGATAGGCGGCCAGCTCTGCTGCGGACACGGTACCGTCCTGATTGGTATCGGCCGCCGCGTTATACGCCGTTGTAGAACTTGAGGATGCGGCGCCGGTGCTGCTGCTTGATGTCGCGGCATCCGAAGTTGTACTACCGGAGCCACTGGCGCTGAGCGAAGAAGTCAATTGGCTCTGGAGCTGCGCCAACAGATTTTGGACTGCACTGGCTGCAGCCTGGGCTGTCGTCTGCGCACTCGTTGTCGGCGTGCTGGCGCTGAGGAGGCCGGCAGAAGCCGAGGTGCCGGTACTCGTGGCCGATGTGGATCCGCTTGCCGCTTGCATATCGCTGATGTGTTTCTGCATCCCAGCACTGGACGGGTTCGTTATGCTCGTCGGAGTACTTGAGGATAGGCTAGATATGTTGATAGTCATTTTTTCCCTCTTTTTTGAAAGATGACAACTGGCATGTTCATGAACGATTTCAGAGCTATGAAACAGCTGTCTCTTCTATTTAACGACAGGAAACACTCAAACTACATAACAGCTTTGTAGACGGTTTGTATCAAACAGAACACACTGGGCATCGAATAGCTTGCCTCCTCTTAACCATTCGAGGCGTCAGTGTAACTTGGCGCAAGTACTCATCCGAATATTGCCAATTGGAAAATAAAATGGGATTCATTTCAATTTAAAAAAATAACTTTCTTCTTATTACGGCTCTGACAAGCTACGATAGCTTGTGTTGCCACGACTGTAGTCCATCAGCAATAAGCGTCAATACCTCAAATGAAAAAACGCAAGCTAACATCACCTGTTACAAGCATAAGCGACGTGCTTTACAGCTCTCAATACAGCGCAAAAATTGAAAAATGCCCCATTTTGACCTCCCGACGGTGATCGCCTACACCGGGGTGATGGCATGCATCATTGGCTTGATCCTGCATTCCCTGGGCAAGAATTACCCAACATATATCAAAGGATTGAAGTGCTGGACTATCGCACCGCTGGTTGCCGGTCTGGCGACGTTGGCGCGCTTGTCGCTACGCGGCGCGTTCCCCGACAGCATTGCCATAGGGGCCCAGAACATATGCCTCATCATGACCTCGGGGCTTTTTCTGATGGGTACCTGCCAATTTTTTGAACGACCGTTACCGCGTCGCTTCCTGCCTCTTCTGATCGGCGTTTCCGTGTTCGCCATGTGGCTGTTCAGTGGCTATGCGGGCGCCGACATAGGCCGTCGACTCTTCGCGCGGACACTTCTGATCATGCTCTATGCTTATCTTGCATGGGTGATCTATCGGCAACCACATACTTTTGCAAGACGGCTCACGGTGAGCATTGTCACCGTCCTTGTCGGTCTGATTCTGGTTCGTACTATTGCGGGCTACCTGGCGCCCAACGGCGATGGCGTTGATTCGCTGGAAATAGTCCAGATGGTCTACGCCATTGGCTTCTCATCCACGGATGTATTGATTCCAATTTGCGCCATCCTGATGATCTCCGAGGAATTGCGCTTTGTGCTTGAGAACCTGGCCATGCGAGACAGCCTGACTGGCCTGTTGACGCGTCGCGCCCTGTTTGAGTTCGGTGAAAACGAGATGGCGGGTTGCCGACGCCGCGGCGCTTCTTTGTCGGTCTTGATGCTGGACCTCGACCACTTCAAGCAGATCAACGACAACTACGGACATCATGTGGGCGACTCTGTGATCCGGGATTTCGCGGAACGTACGCAAAGCATGCTGCGCAAGCCCTTCCTCTTGGCTCGCTATGGGGGCGAAGAGTTTGTTGCCGTACTACCCGACATCGGTGCTGCGGATGCGGCACTGATTGCAGAACGTATACGCAGCCGCATCGACGCCAATCCAGAAAACCCGGAGCTTCCCGGATATCGCGTGAGTATTGGCATTGCCACCACATTGGTTATAGGCAACGAATCGTTGACGGCGTTGATCCAAAAGGCCGATCAAGGCTTATACCAAGCCAAGCAACGCGGGCGCAACAGGATTGAGGTAACTGCATAGTAAGTTTTACGGCAGCATCGCGTTGCCGTAAAAGGTGGTTGCGAAATTAAGGGCCTCAGGCGGGCTGTGGCGGGGCTTGTGCGCAGTGGGCGTCGGGCGGGCTGTGGCGGGA
>JAQGNR010000219.1 GCA_028291765.1 Herbaspirillum sp. | reverse complement strand
CTCCGTTCGTGTCATTCCGGCGGCCTGCGGCCACCTCCCTTCTTTACCTCACTGCGCACAACATCGCGCCACACCGCACCCCTGACGGCGCACCGGACAGCAAAAACTTGCAGCCAGCGCGCATTCGCCCCCTGAATTAATGGCTAACAGGCCCCAATCCCATCACGCCGCGCAATTCAATCCTGGCGGCCTCAAACGCCGCATTGAAATCGTCGCGCGTTTGCAATCTGGCGGCAATCACCGTACCGGTAATCCGGCCGGCATCGATGTCGGAGCGGAAATGAATACCGCCGACCACACGATTATTGCCATATTCGGCAGCGCGCGCCATAATTTCGGCGCGTTTTTCCGGCACCATATTCGATAAAACGATGCCCATTAATGTGGCATCCGTCGAGTGCCCGGAGGGATAAGAACCGGAGTGGGACACTGTGACGGACGGCTTGACCAGATCGCTATACATAGGCGGACGCGGGCGCTTCCAGACGTTTTTGTAAGGGTCTACCACCGCACCTTCCGTATCGACGACCCGTTCAAAAAATTGCGTAAATACCGGCAACTGTTCAGGCTTGAATTTCGGCCCCATCACATCGGCAAAGCGCCAGACATTTTCTGCTTCATCAGCCTTCGCACGCGCCACCATCTCCGGTGTGCGCGTCACTTGCAGCTTGAGTATTTCGGCCAGCTCTTTTTTTGTTTGCATCGAATCGTTGGCCGGCGGCGGCGGCAACAACATGCTCAGATTGATTTCCTTGGCGGTAATGAATGGCTGTTCGTCGCGCGCCAGAACGGCGCCGCTGCAAGTCAGGAACGATAAAATCAGCGAAGAAGTAATAAGTTTACGCATGGACTGGATTTTCGAATAAAAAGCGATTGAAAAGAAAACAGTTCTGGCATGTCGTCGGGCTTTGCCTGACGAGCCGCTGCGTAGTTTAGCCTTTGAAAGTTAAGTGCAAATGATCTGTGCGCATCTGCTTGGATATATTTTTAGCTGCTTGAAAATTCATGCGCTTGTAATACAGCGATGCTAGGGCTTGTTGGTATTTAATGGTATTTAGTTCAGGGGGCGAACGCGTGCTGGCCGCAAGTTGTTGCTGTCCGGTGAGACGCGCCAAACGAAAAATACTCGCTGCGCTCAGACAATATTTTCCTGATTTGTTTGGCACATCTCACCGAACAGCAACAACTTGCAGCCAGCACGCATTCTGGTTTGAATGCATTTTCTGAACTAAGGGTCAACACCCTTTAAACGACTGCCGGCGCGATCATCGGCGCACTACTGAGCGCCTCCGCAATGATTTCCAACGCATGCTGGATATGCTCACGATCGGCAACGCCGCCGATGCATACGCGTACAGCTTCCGGCGGCAGCGCCGATACCGCAAAGGCCTCGCCGGCTACCACGCCGATGCCGGATGAGCGCATGTGCGCCGCGAATGCTTTGCTTCTCCACGGCGGCGGCAGGCTGATCCATAAGTGGAAGGCTTCGGGTTTGGAAACATAGCTGCCGGCCGGTAAAATCCGCGCCGCCAGTTTTTGCCGCGCCATCGATTCTTTGCGAATCGCATTCAAGGCCAGATCGGCCGTGCCGTCGCGAATCCAGCGGCTTGCCAGCGCCGACGTAATCGGTGAAGCCATGACGCTGGTGGCCCGTAATGCCGAGGCTAGACGCGCCGTGTATTGCGCATCGGGCGCCACCAGATAGGCAATTCTCAATCCAGCGCCGACGCATTTGGCCAGACCGGCAATATAAAACGTCATATCGGCGCCAATGGAAGCAATTGCGGGCGGCGTCACGCGCGGCAAAAAGCCGTAAGCATCGTCTTCAATGATCGGTACATTATAGTGACGCGCCACATCGACCAGTGCGCGCCGCCGGGCCTCAGAGATCACTGCGGTGGTCGGATTGAGCAAGGTCGGATTGCAATACAGCGCTTTCGGCGCGTACTGCGCACAAGCCGCAGCAAAGGCGACCGCATCGATGCCTTCGCCATCCATCGGCAAACCGATCAGGCGAATGCCGAGTTGCGTGGCCAGCGCCTGCAAGCCGGGATAGGTTAATTCTTCGCAGCAGATCACCGAGCCCGCATCGGCCAGTGTCGTCAATACGGTGAGCAAGGCGCATTGCGCGCCCGGCATCACCAGCAGGCGGTCGGGGTCCACCGTCATGCCGCGCCGGCGCAACCACAGCGCACCGGCGGCGCGATCGTCCGGTGAACCGCCGAAATCCTGATATCGCAATAAATCCCTTAACTGGCCGGAAACACCGGCAAAGCCTTCCTGCATCAATGCCAGCAGCTCCGCCGAATACGGTTCCGGCGGCATGTTCATCGACATATCGATATTCGGACGGCCTTCAAAGACGCGCGGTATTTTGAGACGGCGGCGACCGCATACGAAAGTGCCGCGCCCGACCACGGAATCGATCAGGCCGCGTCGATGCGCCTCCGAATAAGCACGCGCCACGGTAGTGAAATCGATGCCCAGCATGTCGGCCAGCTTGCGTTGCGGCGGCAAGCGCTGCTCGGCTGTCAGTTGTCCTACAGCGATGTCTTCGGCAATGGCATTTGCGATCGCCATATAGAGCGGTGCGCCACCCTTTTTTATTTTCGGCAACCAACCGGTTTGCATTTTCACCATGGCAATTTTTCCCATCAATTAATGATTCGACTGCATGGAATGCATGCATTTTTCATTCCATGCAATCGAGTATGCCTACGCATCATCAGCGCGCATTTTTGCGTCTTTTTTTACACGGGTTTTGCACCGATTTTGCACATTTTTTAAGCATTCTGGCACATCCCGGTGCAGTGTCCAAATGTAATTGAATGGGCTGATTGAATGGATCGCATTTCTTTGTGTGGAAATCCGTGAAATCCCTGCCTGCTGCAAGCCAGCAGCCAAGCCACTTCAAGCATTCGATGGATCGATTGCATGTATTTTTATCCATTCAATTTATCGGAAATGGGTAATTGGATGGCACACATGATGCATTCAATGCAGGGTGTCGCGATATCCGATCCGTGCGACTTGCAAATCTACATTCAATTACCCTTTCAGGAGTTTCACCATGCCAACAGTCAATCATCCAGCCCACGTCAAAGGCGATTTTTTTGTAGATTACGAAGAAAAAGTATTTGAGGACGTCAAAGCCAAACCAGGCGAGAAAGCGCTGGTCACTTTCCATACGGTGGCCTTTGAAGGCTCGATCGGATTCGTCAATTTATTGCAGGCGACCCGGCTGCAGCGCAAAGGCTACGAGACCTCGGTTTTGTTATACGGCCCCGGTGTCACGCTCGGTATTCAACGCGGTTTTCCGACCCTCGGCGATGAAGCATTTCCCGGTCATCAGAATCAAAACAATCAGTTGGTCAAATTCATGGCCGAAGGTGGCAAAGTCTATGCATGCCGCTTTGCGCTGCAAGCTTTATACGGTCATGGCGAGCCTTCGCTGATTCCCGGCATTCGCGCCATCAGCCCGCTGGATGTGCTCGATATCAAGCTGCTGCATACGCGCGATAACGCCGTCATCCTCGACACCTGGACGCTGTAAGCATCGCAAAGGGCGGATCATGACAACAGTAAAAAAGACGGTGCGCGCAGCGGCGATCCAGATTGCGCCTGATCTGGAAAGCGCCGGCGGTACGTTGGACAAAGTATGCGAGGCGATTCGGAACGCCGCTGCACAAGGTGCGGAACTGGTGGTGTTTCCGGAAACCTTCATTCCCTACTATCCGTACTTTTCCTTTGTGCGGCCGCCCTTCCTGCAAGGCCCGGAACACCTGCTGCTGTATGAACGGGCAGTGATAGTGCCGGGGCCGGTGACGGCTGCGGTTGCTGCGGCCGCGCGCAGTCACGGCGTGGTGGTGGTGCTCGGCGTGAACGAGCGCGATCACGGCTCGCTGTACAACACGCAGCTCATTTTCGATGCCGATGGCGAACTGGTATTGAAGCGCCGAAAAATCACGCCGACTTATCACGAGCGGATGATCTGGGGGCAGGGCGACGGCAGCGGCTTGAAAGTCGTGCCGACTGCTGTCGGTCGCATCGGCGCGCTGGCTTGCTGGGAGCACTACAACCCCTTGGCGCGTTATGCATTGATGACGCAGCATGAAGAAATTCATTGCGCCCAGTTTCCCGGTTCCATGGTGGGGCAGATTTTTGCCGATCAAATGGAAGTGACGATCCGCCATCACGCGCTGGAATCGGGCTGCTTCGTGGTCAATGCCACCGGCTGGCTGAGCGACGCGCAGATTGCCTCGATCACGCCGGACCTCGCGGTGCAAAAAGCCTTGCGCGGCGGTTGCTGCACCGCCATCGTTTCACCGGAAGGCGTCCACCTGGCCGAGCCCTTGCGCAGCGGTGAAGGCATGGTGATCGCAGACCTCGATATGGCGCTGATCACCAAACGCAAACGGATGATGGATTCGGTCGGTCATTACGCGCGGCCCGAGCTGCTCAGCCTGGTCATCGACGACCGCCGCAGCGCGCCTGTGGCGGCCCTGTTTCCTCATCGTTCCAACATTGCCGACAACGCCGTTCCTGTTCCTGTTCCTGTCCTTGCGTCGGCCCCGGCGTCGGACGCAACCCCAACCTTAGCGAGCGCACATCATGCAAACAGTTACCAATCCGAATCAGCAACTGATCACTGAACTGCAATCGCAGGGCTTGCGGCTGCAAGATCCGAACGCCGGCGCGGCCAGCCGTCGCGGCGGCGCTGGTCCATCCGATCATAAGGCGGTGGTGGTGGACGGCCATACGGTCATGATCCCGGTGCACACGGCCGGCGCGTGGTCGTCGCCGTTCGCCGCCGCGCCGCTAGGCCCCGACGGCAACAGTATCTTGATGCGCGAGGGCATTCCGGTCGGCGTGATTTCGTTTCCGCGTCAGCCGCGTTTTTACAAATTGCAAACGCTGGACGGCATCGCTTATTCCAAGATCGCTACGCTGCATGGCTCGGATGTGTTGGCCACCACCGTGCTGCAAAGCTGCATCCGCTACGAGAGCCGGAAGAAGTCATGCCAGTTTTGCGCGATCGGCCAATCGCTGGCGGCCGGCCGCACCATTTTGCGCAAGACGCCGGAACAATTGGGCGAAGTGGCGCGCGCCGCAGTGCTGCTCGATGGCGTCAAACATATGGTGATGACCACCGGGACGCCCAACGCCACCGATCGCGGCGCGCAGATTTTGTGCGAAAGCGCGTTTGGCGTAAAGAGCGCAGTCGATCTGCCGATTCAAGGGCAATGCGAACCGCCGGATGACGACGCCTGGTTCAAACGGATGCAGGACGCCGGCATCGATTCGCTCGGCATGCACCTGGAAGCGGTGACGCCCGAGGTGCGCAGCCGCATCATGCCGGGCAAGGCGAGCGTGTCGATTGAACGGTATTTCGATGCGTTCGAAAGCGCTGTCAACGTGTTCGGGCATGGCCAGGTAAGCACCTACATTCTGGCCGGCCTGGGCGACCACCCCGACGCCGTTTTGCGCACCTGCGAAAAACTGATCGCCATCGGCGTCTACCCATTCGTGGTGCCGTTCGTACCGATCGCCGGCACGCCGCTGGAAGACCATCAGCCGCCGTCGCCGCAATTCATGCGCGAGTTGCTCACGCCGCTGGCGGCCATGCTCGATGCCGGCGATCTGCGTTCCACCGACATCAAGGCCGGCTGCGGCCGTTGCGGCGCTTGTTCATCGTTATCCACCTTTGAAAAGAGGCCGTCATGAATAATATTGCCGAACGTGAACCGGCGGCTATCGTGACCGTGACCGCCACCAGCACTGTGCGTATAAAACTTGCCACTACGGCTGCTGAACGCGAGGCCACCCGGCAATTGCGGCGGGCCGTATTTTGCGAGGAGCAAGGTATTTTCGACGGTGACGATACCGACGCAATCGATCAACTGGCGTTGCCGATTGCGGCCGTTCTCTGCCGGCCGGATATCGATATGCCGGCGCTGGCCAATGAGGTAATCGGCACGGTGCGCATTCACGAGAGCGAACCGGGCATTTGGTATGGCTCGCGGCTGGCGGTGGCGCGCCAGGCGCGCAGGATCGGATCGGTGGGCAGCGGGCTGATCAAGCTGGCGGTCGGTACGGCCCATGCGCACGGTTGCAAAACATTTCTGGCGCAAGTGCAAAGTCAGAACGTGCCCTTATTCCGGCGCTTGAACTGGCATACCTTGGCCGAGCTGGAGGTGCATGGACGCGCGCATCATTTGATGCAGGCCGATCTGGCCCACTATCCGCCGATCCATGACGGCGATGTCGGCTTTATCGTCACACGCGGCGCACTATGAACGTCACCGCGAACGTCACCGCCATATCCACCGTGGACACCATGGACACCGGACCTGACGATTCGCTTGCCGCATTGACCGCGTCATTGCGTCAATCGCGCGGCATTGCGCACAAGCGCGATATCGATGCGGTGATGCGGGTGCTGGGGACCGGCATAGACGCGGTGCCGATCGGCGACGACTGCGCGGCCATTCCCGATGCCGACGGCGGTTATCTCTTGTTTGCCATTGAAGGCTTCATCAACGAATTCGTCGAGAAAGAGCCGTGGTTTGCGGGCTATTGCGGCGTGATGGTCAATGTCAGCGATATCTATGCAATGGGCGGCCGGCCGCTGGCGGTAGTCGATGCATTGTGGAGCCGTGGCGGCGCAGCCGCGCAGCCGATACTGGAAGGCCTGGCGGCGGCGTCGGAAATTTACCAGGTGCCGATTGTCGGCGGCCATAGCAACCGCCGCAACGATCGCGAGCAATTGTCGGTCGCCATTATGGGCCGGGCCAAGCGTTTGCTGACCAGCTTCGACGCCGCGCCGGGCCAGAACCTGGTAGCGGCGATCGACTTGCGCGGCCGCTTTCATGAGCCCTATGCCTACTGGGACGCCAGCACCGGCGCGCCTGCCGCGCGCTTGCGGGCAGATCTGGAATTGCTGCCCGCCATCGCCGAGGAGGGCTTATCGGCGGCGGCAAAAGATATCAGCATGGCCGGCGTCATCGGCACCGCATTGATGTTGCTGGAGTGTTCGGCGCTGGGCGCGGTCATCGATCTCGATGCGATCCCGAAACCCGATGGCGTGCCGCTGCAACGCTGGCTGACGGCGTTCCCCAGCTTCGGCTTTCTGCTCAGTGTGGCCGATGAACAGCTGGCGCAAGTAATCGGGCGTTTTACAGCGCGCGGCATTGCTTGCGCGGCCATCGGCCGTACCGATGATTCTCATGTGGTGCGCCTGCAGCGCGGCGTTGAACTTGAAACCCTGTGGGACTTTAAACAAGAAGCGTTGATCGGCTGCGGCCCGGCGCGTCTGCCTCTTTAACCTCATCTTCAACCGGAGAAATCACATGCCTGAAATGCACTTTAGCGTCCGTTGGCCGGACGATACCACCAGCGATTGCTATTCACCGTCACTGGTCATCAAAGACTATCTGGAAGTCGGCAAGAGCTATTCCCTTACCGAATTTCTGGAGAGAAGCCGCACTGCATTGCATATCGGCAGTGAACGCGTGCGGGACAAATACGGTTACGCGTGTTCGTCGGCGTTGGATCAACTCGGCCAGATAGAACGCAAGGCCAGCCGTTTTGAAAAACAGGGAGACGCACAAGTCATCGTAGAGGCGTTTCGGCCCTGATCCCTGATCCCTGATTGCAGCATCGACTATTTCGAAGGTTATTTTATGCAACAGTCAATTCCATTTGCGCAGGCGGCGCATTATCCCGTCGTCATTATCGGCGGCGGCCAGGCCGGTTTGTCCATCAGTTATTACCTGAAACAACAAGGTATCGCGCATCTGATTCTTGAAAAGAACCGGCTCGGCCACGCCTGGCGCAGCGAGCGTTGGGACACCTTTTGCCTGGTCACGCCGAACTGGCAATGCACGCTGCCGGGTTTCTCCTATACCGGCGACGATCCCTACGGCTTCATGAAGAAAGACGAGATCGTGCAATATCTCGATGGCTACGTCGCTTCCTTCCAGCCGCCGGCGGCAGAAGGCGTTGCCGTGACCAAGCTGCAGCGCAATGCTGACCATGTTTTTGAAATTGACACCACGCTCGGCCGGCTCACCGCCGATCAAGTGGTGGTCGCCGTCGGTGGCTATCACCTGCCGGTGATCCCGCGTGCGGCGGAAAAACTGCCGGCCCATGTCATGCAATTGCATTCCTGCGAATACCTCAATCCGGAATCGTTGCCGCCGGGTGAAGTGCTGGTGGTGGGCACCGGGCAATCGGGCGCCCAGATCGCCGAGGATTTGCATCTGAGCGGGCGCCGCGTGCATTTATGCGTGGGCGATGCACCGCGCGTGGCGCGCCGCTACCGCGGCAAGGATGTGGTGGAATGGCTGGATCTGATGAAGTATTACGATCTGCCGGTCGAGCGTCATCCGCTGGGCGCGGGCGTACGCGAAAAGACCAATCATTACGTGACCGGACGCGATGGCGGACGCGATATCGATTTGCGTAAATTCGCGCTCGAAGGCATGCAGTTGTATGGCCGTTTCGAAGATATTACCAATGGCGTGGCGACTTTCGGCAACGATCTGAAACCCAATCTGGACGGGGCAGATGCGGTCTCTGAACGCATCAAGGACAGCATCGATAAATTCATAGCCGCACAAGCGATCGAAGCGCCGCTGGAAGCGCGTTATATACCGTTGTGGGAGCCGCCGGTAGATATCGCGCAGCATCTGGATGTCGCCTCCGGCAAAATTTCCGCCGTGATCTGGTGCATCGGTTTTCGCACCGACTTCGGCTGGATCAAAGCCGACATCTTCGACCAGCGCGGTTATCCCGGCCACGCCCGCGGCGTCACGCCGGTGCCTGGCTTGTATTTCCTCGGCTTGCCATGGCAATACACATGGGGTTCGGGGCGCTTCTCCGGGATTGCGCGCGATGCCGGCTATTTGCTGGAACACATCGTCGCGCATCGCGATGCGGCTTTGAATAGTGAGCAGTATGTGGAAGCGTCTCGGGCCTAAGGCAACGCTGATTAAGTGCCAAGGGGCGTGGGGTGGGGCGTGGGATGTGGCGGGATGTTGTGCGCAGTGAGGTAAAGAAGGGAGGTGGCCGCAGGCCGCCGGAATGACAGGAACGGAGCACAACATCCCGCCACATCCCACGCCCCTTGTCACTTAATCAACGTGCCCTAAATCATTCATTCTGGGCGGCATTCCGGGGGGAGGACAAAGTCCTCCCTTTTTTTATTTGGAGGTGTATTACCACACATGATTGTAAAAATTTATTAAGAAAATTTTAAAATTTTCCAGTGTCGCTTTTATCCAAAAACGGTTCGTATGTCATGGGGCCGAAATATTCAATTCATAGACTCCCAGCTCTTTCCACAGAACTCACAGGGGTCTAAAAAATGCAGTGGTTTTTAAGCAATCGACGTTTCGGTCCGACACTTCCGGCATGTTTCGCCATCTCTCTATTAGCCTGCTCAATTAATACGACATTCGCTGCAGACGCCACCACCGCCACCGATCTGGGAACAGTCGGCGCGAGCTACGACGGCGATGCATCCCATGCCCAAGGCGCAGCGGCCAAGGCGGCGATTTCGCAGAGTTCACTGGCGGCGCGGCAGGCAGAATCGATAGTCGGCGATTCATTTGTCCGCAATGACATCGCGCCAACTTCGGATTTCACACAGATCGTCCAGAACACCCCGGGCCTGTTCAGCTTTAATCAGAACGGCCCCGGCATGGGCGACAATACGCCCCATTTCCGCGGCTACTCAAATGGCAACTACAACATGACATTTGACGGCATTCCTTTTAACGACACCAACGGCGTCAGCCAACATTCCTGGGTCTTTTTCCCCAGCCCGTTCGTCGGTGGCGCCGTGGTTGACCGCAGCCCGGGCCTGGCTTCGACAGTTGGTCAGGCAACCTTCAACGGCTCGATCAATTTGTTGTCGCGTGTACTGAGCCCGACCGAGAGCACCAGCGTAAGCGGCACAGTTGGTTCGTGGAATACGCATGTGGTCGGGGTAGAACATGAGACCGGTCAATTCGGCGAGAACGGCAATCAGAACTTGATGTTCACCGTGCAAGACATGAATACCAGTGGCTATCAGACGTTCAATGACCAGCAGCGTAAAGACATATCGTTCAAGTATCAGAATGCACTGACCGACAATACAGTATTGACTGTGTTCGGTTCCTATCTCAATCTGCAAAACCACACGCCGAACGTCGGCGGCCCTTCCCGTGGACAGATTGCGCAGTTCGGCAACAACTACCTGTTGCAGGGTACAGACCCGACGCTGCAAAACTTCTGGCGCTACAACTTCGACGATATCTCCACCAATTTCAATTACATCGGCATCACGTCCAATCTGGGCGACGGCTGGAAGCTGGACGACAAGCTTTACTCCTATCGTTACTGGAACAAGCAGAATTTTGCCGGTAACTCGACCACGGCTCCGATCAGCCCGACCTCGGGTACCGACAAGCTGAATTCGTATCAGACCACCGGCAACCTGCTGCAAATGAGCAAAGACTCGTCCCTGGGTATCTTCCGTACCGGCCTCTGGACCGAATACGCAAAAAGCTTCCGTTATCAATTCGCTTCGAATCCGCTGACTTGGGTCGATAGCGCTATCCCTAAATTCAGCGAAACCTACGATACGACCACAATCCAGCCGTATGCCGAAATGGAATTCGCTGTATCGGATAGGTTGAAGATCACGCCGGGCATCAAATACGCCAGCTACGAGCAGTCGTTCAATCATCTGGCCGACGCCACCAAAGTCGGCAATCTCAACGGCGCTCCAAGCGTCAACAATTCCGTCCATTATTCCGAGTTCCTGCCTTCGCTCGACGTGCATTACATGCTGCAGCCGAACTGGTCGGCTTACGGCCAGTACGGTACCGGCGACCTGATCCCGCCAACCACCATTTTCGACGTGCCAAACGCAGCAGTCGGTACAGTGCCTAAACCGCAATCTGCCAAGACAGTGCAATTCGGCAGCGTCTGGAAATCCGAGCGCTTCACGTTTGATGCCGACATCTACCACACCAAGCTTGACGGCGCATATGTCGCGTCGCCGACGTTGGATGCGAACGGCAATACCGTTTTCTTGCTCAGCGGTACGCAGTACAGCAACGGTGTCGAAGTGGAGGGCAATGTCGTACTGGGCGGCGGATTCAGCCTGTATGCGAACGGTACTGTCAGCTCGGTCAAAGACAACCAGGGGAACTGGATTTCGGGCGCGCCGTCGGACACTGAGGTGCTGGGTCTGACTTACCTGCAAGGTCCATGGAATGTGGGAGCCTTCGCCCAACGCGTCGGCAAAAGCTACAACGATGGAACCGATCTCAGCGGCAATATTGTGCATCAGGCGTTCACCATCGATCCGATCACCATGGTCAACTTGTTCGCAACCTATAAGTTTGACAAGTCGATCGGTTTTGCCAAGGGTGGCACGCTGCAGTTCGGCGTCAACAATCTGTTCAACCAAGAGAGAATCTCTGCTATCGCTTCGGCCACACCTGGCAGTTCGAGCGCCAATCCGAATGCGGCCGACCAGTTGATTCTGACTTCCGGACGGTTTGTTTCCACTACGCTGACGCTGAACTTCTAATTTAATTTAGTTCATCCAACCCAACGGGAGAGCGCTGCTCTCCCATATGCATTTCTAAATCATGAATATTTCACACTTACTCGATCTGGCCAACGACTCCGGCGGCACCTTATACCTGATGGCGCTGCTGCTGCTCATCGCCCTGACTGTCATCATTGGCCGCATGCGCTATCTATCCAATATGCAACAGGGCGGCGAGCAACTGATCGCGCAACTGAAGCAGACAGAACAGCAAATCGATTTTTCGGCGCTGCCGGAAAACCTGGCGCGCTTGCCGCACGCCAGCCTGTTCGAGATCCTGCAGCAGGAACCCGCCAACGCGGACCGCGACACCTTCGCCGGCCATCTGGAAGAAGCGATCATGCACGAAGTGCCGACCCTCGATCGCACGCTATGGGTGCTCGACACCGTGATCACACTGGCGCCGCTGCTCGGCCTGTTCGGCACCATCGTCGGCATGTTCAACGCGTTTCATGTGCTGGGCGACGCGCAGAATAATGCTTCGCAAATCACCGGCGGCATTGCCGAAGCCTTGATCGCAACCGCTTCCGGCCTGTTCATCGCCATGGTCGGCCTGACCTTCTTCAATGCCTTGCACACCCGCGTGCGCCTGGTGGTGCATCAACTGGAAACCATCAAGATCATGCTGGTCAACCGCCATGAAAATCTCAAGGTGGCGCCTTCAAACGCGCGCAGCCGGGTCGAATTGATGGCTGCTGCGGCGAGAGGGTGAAATGCGTTATCTGGAAACCAAAAAGCCCCGGATTGAAATCATCCCGATGATCGACATCATGCTGTTCCTGCTGGTGTTCTTCGCCATGCTGACGCTGCGCATGATTCCCGCCTCCGGGCATATCACTAAACTGCCCACCAGTTCGACCGCGGTGACGATTCCACCGCCGAAACTGCTGGTCGAGATCCAGGCCGATGGCAGTCTTTTGGTAGAGAACAACAAACTGACGCCGGCGCAATTGACTGCCTTGCTCAAGCAGCGCGACAGCAGCAAGACCGCCGTCACGATTGCCGGCAACCAGACCGCATCGCTGCAGCAGTTGATGGATGTGATGGATGCAGTGCGCAATGGCGGCGCGACCGAGATTGCACTGGCCACGCGCAACGCCGCCGCGAAATAGGAAGCCTGAATGACGTCCTCCTATTCGCATCGTCCCATGCAGGCGTTTTTTCTTGCCATCGCAGTGGAGGCCGCGCTGCTGGCAGTTGGCGCTGTAGTCTTGAGCAGCACTACATCGACGCCGGCGCTATCGACACCGGTGACCATTACCATCGCCGAGGAAACGCCGCCGACGCCTCCGGAGCCGCCTGCGCCGCCTAAACCATTACCCGTGCCGGAGCCGGCCAAGCCGAAAGTTGCCCCGGCCAAACCGCGTGCGCCTGCGCCACCGAAGCAGCAGCCGCAACCTCAGCCGACACCGCAGACACCGCCGGTAACCCCGACGGCGACCCCGAACGCCTTCACCGAACCGGTGGCGCCGCCGTCACCGCCGCCACCGCCTGCTGCACCCCCGGCGACCGCCAAGGCAGACCCGAGCCCAGAATATGCCGCCAAGGTGCGCGCGGCCGTGCTGGCGGCGGTCTATTACCCGCCGGCCGCCGCTGCGTTGCATTACACCGGAAGGGTCCGCGTGGAATTTCATCTGCGCGACGCCGTTCCCGGCGCGGCGCGGATATTAAGCGGCAGCGGCATCGGCATGATCGACCGGGCTGCATTGCAAACGGTGCAGAACGCGCACTATCCCGAGCCGCCGGCGGAAATGCGCGGCAGTGATCGGCTGTATCAGGTTTGGGTTGAGTTTAGTAGTCATTGAATTTTGCCTCGGGGGTGATCCTGCCTTTCCGACTGTCCTGCGTAGCGCAGCGTGCTTTTCCGACCGTCCTGAGTAGCATTCTTTCATTTTTTTCACATCAAACAGCTTCAGAAAATCATAAAAACAAGCGCTGTCTGATTTATCTTTCACTGGTCCGCCCATTGAAAGGAATCAAACCATGCGTATCAACGTACCGCCTAGTGGCAATCTGTGCCATCACGTTCCGGTTCGCCGGCCGGAAGCCATGGGGGGAAAGGATTGCAGCGAATATATACGTGTTTCGGATCACGCAAAAAGAATGATGCAAGGCCGGTGCGCAAAGGCGATGGAAGAGGCGATGGCGGCAATCGACGGCTTGTCCTCTTGGGAGCTGGAGCAATTGCAAATGCACTGTGGCGACGCAAATTTCGAGCGGATGCGGCGCTATGCATTGGACGCAGACTTTGCCTTGCTCTATCAAGGGCTTGCCGCCATACCGGCTGGTCCGCAAGGGCCATCGGCAGCGCGGATGAATGCATGCCGCATAGTTGAAGAAACCAGACAGGCCAACGTTGGAACGTGGCATTGGGCGGGCCCCAAGTTGGATGCTCTGAGGGAAAAAATACACAGAGATGGCGGGACGGCGGAGATGATCGAGACGCAGGCGTTTATCGGTGAGCAGAATGCGTCTCGTGCTGCATCGTTGCAGCACGAGAGCGATGTAGCGTACGAAAATTCTAAAGAAGCGGCAAGGTTCTATAACCAGCAGATCCGCGACCAGACCAGTCGGCAGCTTCTCAACGAGAATATCGCGGCGCAGGAGCAAGCACGGCAGCAGGCGCGACAAGACATTTGCGAGTTCAATGAGACGCTCTACAGTGAAACCATCACGCCCGGTGTAATGCTGACCCAGCGCAGTGCGCCCCAATGGCCAGCCGTCGGGCCGGGGACGCCGGGCGCCGGTGATGCTGCCGAGGCAACGCCGCTGGCGAGCGCGGATCGAGCGCCGCGGGAAGGGGATACGACGACCAAGACGGTGGCCTTGCAGCCGCCGCAAACCAGCTATCACACGGCGACCGAGCGCAGGTATGGCGCGCGGCCATTCGCAGGCACCGGTAGCAGCGACCGCGTGTTCCATATCGATCGGGTTTCGACCAACGCCCAGGGCGACCAGATCACGCATGGACACGTCATGGAGAGAAAGCGTCTGGATACCAGGCAAAGCGTACAAAACAAGGCCAAACAGCCGCGGCTGACTTATCGCCAGCTGGATTTTCGGCCGGCCGGCGCGGCATCGCTCAAGGGGCCGCCGCCGCAGCCGGGTACGACGGCCGCGAGCGGCAACAGCGACGCCAATTGGCAACTCTCGCCGTGGAGTACGAGCGGAATGATGGATGCCTTGCCGCGGCCCGCGCTAAGCACCATGGCGCAGGGCGCGCCATTACCTGCGCCTCCGCCGCATCCCCTGAGCGGGAGTATGCCGGCAGCATCCCTGCAGGCCTGCGCATTGCGTGTCTCGCGTGAATCAAGAGATGGCTTTATGAAGCGCCTGGATCGGGTGCAGCCCACCGGCGAATGGCGGAAAGAACGGACCAGAGCGGAAACGCAACTGCCGCTATTGGACCCATCAATCGCAAAGCCAGTGCGAAAAATTATTTCCGCGATGAAGAAATTGTTGCCGGATGCATTATCGTCATCGGCTGGCCGCGCCGGTCAAGCCCGCGTGAGCAGGGCCGGCTTTAGCGCCGTTCCTCGCGCCGTTAGAACCGCTCAGGCAACTACATCGACCGCGTCGTGCGACAGCGGATCGGACAGTTCCAGCGATATCGTGATCATCGGTAGTGAGGAAGCGGCTTGGGACAGCACGCAGAATGCTTTGCGCGCCATGGCCATGCAATCGATGACCCGCTTGTCGCCAGTGGATCTGGCGGCATTGACCGACGATCCAAGCTATGCCGATCCGGCGCGGCGCGGCGCATCGCCCAAGGATTTTGAAGCGGTGAGCGATATGCTGGCCCATATGTGCCTGACCCGCGGCGAGGAGGCTTCGCCGGACTTGCTGGCAGTGCGCAATCTTTTTATCGCCGGCACCCTGGATCATGCCGGGAATGTGGGATGCAGCGATGCGTCCGATGACGCCGATGTATGGAAATATAAACATCTGTTCAAGGGCTGGAAGAAGGTCAGGCCGGGCGCCAGGGAGGCATGCACGTTATTTATACTGAAGTACGAAGAACTCAGCGCGGCGATTGCGCCACCGGAGAGCAAGCCGGCGAAGGGGACGCAGAAGTATAAGCCGGTCGAGTCATATCACGTGAGCCTATGGGATAGCATGACGCCGGAAATGCGCCATACCATCGGCGGCGTGGCGCAGTTTTCCGAGCTGCTCGGCTTGAGTACATACACTATGCGTTACCGCCTTTCCCGAAGCCACGGCATACCGTTGGCTGGAGAGCGTCCTTATACAGGCAACACGGCTGCGTACAAGTTACTGCTCAATAAGTGGATGGCAATGTCCGGCAGGGAAAGAAGAAATATTGGCGGCCTGGGCGGGTTTGCCAGGCAGCACGGCGAGGATTATCAAACCTTGCGCTCTAATCTTTGGCATTTTCAAGCGGAGGCAGCGGAGCGCTTGCAGGCCAGGCCGGCGCCGCCGGCGCAAGCCGGTTCGGCCGATTCCACGCTGCCCGAGGCCGGCTTGCAGCCGAAGATCGAAGCGGATGGGGAGGATTGGGAAACCGTAGAGATGATCAATCCCCAGCCTTACGATAACGCCTGCTTTTATTTGTCGGACCCGAGCGATTCGAAACGCTCGATGACGCCGCAGACACTCAGACGGGGAAAACTCGATCCATTGATATACCAGCAAGTCATGCAATGGATCGCGGATGAAGGCCCGACGGCCGCGGCGCGTATGAATGCATTGATGGAGGTGGATGTGCCGCTTGATGAGGGGCCGGAGCGGGGCGAATCGGTGTTTGCGCGGCAAGACATCGAGCAGGGTACGGTGATCGGAATTTATGCCGGAAAATTATTAAGAATAAGCGATGGCAGCTACGACGCCGAATGCCGTAAATACGGCGCGTGCGCCATTGATGCTTACGCTTTTGATGTGGAAGACGATGACGTCGTTCTGAGCGGCTATCAGGCGAGCAATATTCTCAGCAAAATCAATAGCGCCCATCCGGACAAATCCGTGCCGCAGGCGGCGCAATGGCAACATCGAGACAACAATCTTTGTGCTGTGCCGGCAGGGCGGCACATGGTTTGCATGGTGACCATACGAACCATTCGGAAAGGGGAAGAATTGCTGCTGGATTATGGCGGCCGCTACAAAATAGCCGGTCATCAGCCGATTGCCGTCAAAATGGAAGTAGCGAGCGACGTGACGCCTGTATTGGAACTGGAGGGCGCGCGCATCAAAGGCAGCCGCAAGGTCAGAGGCAAGGTCGATATCGTACCGACAGAACTGCCGTTTTTAGGCCTGGCGCCAAGAGGATTCAATACGTCCCATGTCTTGCATCATCCTGGGGCCGGCTGGTATGCGCTGGAGAAAAAACCGAACGCGAGCCAAGCGCTTCCTGAGCGCTATGCGTATCTGGCGCCGCAGATCGTGCGGGACGCGCAGCAATACTATTTTTATTACGCCCGGCGGCAGGTCTACCTTCCAGTCGCGCCCGGCGCTATTTCCACGCAGTGGAAGGTGCACACGCCGGACGGCGACGATACCGGGCATGTGCTGCGCTATGACGCAGAGGGCGGGCTATGGCGCTATGGGGATTTGGTGTTGCGCGGTGAAGAATCAGCTTAGCCTTAGGCTGGGTGGGCGACAGGTTCCGTTATAATTCATCCAGCCCTGAAATGTTCGTTTATCACGCGATTCTTCCGGTCATTCGACCCAATTTCTTATACCCATATCATCAGCCCCATGCGTGAACTTCATCCTATCGATTCTCTCGGCCTTCCGCTGTATAAAGAGGTGAAGAGCCAGATGGTTGCGGCATTGTCTGCTGCCGAATGGAAGCCAGGCGAAGCTATTCCTGCAGAAAAACTGTTGTGCGTGCGCTTCGGTGTTTCGATCGGTACGCTGCGCAAGGCAATCGATGAATTGGTGGCCGAGAATATTCTGATCCGCCAGCAAGGCCGGGGCACCTTCGTCACTGTGCATAGCCGCGGGCCGCGCCAGTTCCGGTTTTTTAATTATGTCAGCCATGATGGCAAAAAAGATTATCCGCAGCTCACCATCGTGCATTTCAGCAAGGCGAAAGCCGACAAAATCTGCGCGGCCAAACTGGGCATCGCGGTGGGCGCAAAAATCTTCAATATCATTACCGTGCGCGGCTTTGACGACGCTCCGTTTATCGTGGAGGACGTCAAGCTGGCGGCAGCCGTATTTCCGCGCATGACTGAAGCGCTGCTGCGCAGCCGGCCGGTGTCTTTGTATAACCAGTTCCAGAACGATCACGGCATTAATGTGGTGCGCATCGAAGAGCGTGTGTCGGCCACGCTGGCAAGCGCGGAGCACGCCGAATTATTAAGCATCAAGCCCGGTACGCCTTTGCTGCAGGTGCATCGCGTCGCGTACTCGTATAACGATCAGCCGGTCGAATACCGTGTGGCTTACGTTAATACTGAACACTACGAATATTCGCGTTCGGTGGCTTAGGAGCTTGCTTGTTGTTGCGAAATTAAGGGCAAGGCAGACTGTTGCGGGCTGTAGCGGATGTTTGTGCTCCGTTCGTGTCATTCCGGCGGCCTTCAGCCACCTCCCTTCTTTACCTCACTGCGCACAAACATCC
>JAQGNR010000215.1 GCA_028291765.1 Herbaspirillum sp. | reverse complement strand
GGATGTTTGTGCTCCGTTCGTGTCCTTCCGGCGGCCTGCGGCCACCTCCCTCCTTTACCTCACTGCGCACAAACATCCGCCAAAATCCGCAGGCCGTGCCGAAGGAATGAGGTTCTTTCTAAATTTTCACAAAACCCCCGTTCGCCCTGAGCAGGCCGCAGGCCGTGGGTTTCCGATAGCCCTGAGCTTGTCGAAGGGAGGGTCACCACAACAGGTAAAACTCAAAGGATTTTTTACCACCAATCGCTATATTCCAATAAATACGCCGAGGGGTGTATGTGAGAAAAATAAACAGTTAGTAACATCTTTCAGTTTATAAAAGCGATGAGACTGCTATGAAAATAAGCGATGAATTAATCCGCTGCGCTTCAGAGAAATTGCCCGTCAATTAATTTATCGTCAGTAAATCTCACGGCGATGTGAGATTAATGTGATTGTAGCGTTGCGGCTAAAACTTTATAGTTTGCTCACAATCAATAGCCGGAGACATGCATGATTCACGAGTTCAAAACCTATCGCGCGACTGCAGGCAACACCAAAGCCTTAATTGACCGCTTTGAAAAAGTCACCATGCCGATCTTTGCCCGCTTGGGTATCAAAGTCGTGCAAACCTGGACCAGCGAAGCCGAACCCGATGCCTTTTTCTATCTGATTCAATTCGCCTCGGCCCAAGCCGGCAAGGACGCCTGGGCTGCATTCGGCGCCGATGCCGAATGGAAAGCCGCCAAAGCCGCCAGCGAAACCAACGGCCCGTTACTGGCTTCCCAAACTACCGTCTACCTACAGCCAACAGCTTTTTCGCCAAAATAATCTAGTAGATCGGATGGTATGAAAGCAGCTCCTTTCGAATATGCGCGCGCGCAGTCGCTGGATCACGCCGTCCAAATGTTGGCGGCGCATGGCGACGAAGGCAAAGTAATCGCCGGCGGCCAAAGCCTGGTGCCGATGCTGGCAATGCGGTTGCTGGCGCCGGCATGGTTGATCGATATCCACGGCTTATCCGAATTACAGACCATCTCGGTTGAGAAAGAGCATCTGGTCATCGGTGCGGCGACCCGGCAATGCGTGGCGCTTGCCAGCGATCTGCTGGACCCGTCGGTTCCCATTTTGCGTAAAGCGCTGCGTTGGGTCGGCCACACCCCGACCCGCAACCGCGGCACCATCGGCGGCAGCTTGGCGCATGCCGATCCCTCGGCTGAGCTGACCCTGGTGGCGGCCATGCTGGAAGCGCAGATGACATTGAAGAGCACGCTGGGGTCATGGCAAGTCGGCGCCGGCGATTTTTTCACAGGGCCGATGATGACTTGCCTGGAGCCGGATGAATGTCTGGTCGATATACATTTCCCGATCTGGCGCGATGCGAATGCGGGCAGCGGCGCCCACACCGGCACCAGCACCGGCTGCGCCTTTGAAGAAATCGCCGCGCGTCATGGCGACTTTGCCATCGTATCGGCGGCTGCACAGCTGAGCATCGATCGCGATGGCCTCTGTACCCGGGCCGCGCTCGGCATCGGCGGCGCGGCACAGACGGCAATGGCAATGAACGATCTGGCGCTGCAATTGGTGGGCTCCAGACTGGACGACAAATTATTGCGCGACGTGGCGCAGGAAGCGGCCAAAAAAGTAGAGCCGACCGGCGATCTGCAAGCCAGCGTGGCGTATCGCCATCATCTCGCCGGCGTCTATGCCGAGCGCGTCCTGCGCAGCGCAAGGGCGGAAGCTTTCCAAAAGGCGGCAGCATGACTGAAAAAAGAATCCCGGTAACGATGCACGTTAACGGCAAACCCTATAGCGCAAGCTGCCCGGCGCGTACCACGCTGGTCGATTTTCTGCGCGATGAATTACGTTTGACCGGCACCCATGTCGGTTGCGAACACGGCACCTGCGGCGCCTGCACCGTCATGCTGGACGGCGACCCGATCCGCGCCTGCCTGGTATTTGCGGTGCAACTGGAAGGCCGGGAAATCACCACCGTCGAAGGTTTGTGCAAACCGGATGGCGGCCTCAGTATTTTGCAGGAAAGTTTTTGCGATGCGCATGCGCAGCAATGCGGCTACTGCACACCGGGCATGCTGATCAGCGCACAGGCTTTGCTCAACCGTAACGCCAGCCCCGATAAAGAAGAAATCCGCGAAGCAATTTCCAGCAACTTGTGCCGCTGCACCGGCTATCAGCAGATCTGCGATGCCATCAAAATGGCGGCCGAACGTACCAATGGCGCCAAGGAACACTCATGAGCGCGCATCAAGATCTAGCGGTGAAAAAACCGTTCAAATACATCGGCACGCATCGCCGCACCAAAGAGTCGCCGCGTTTCGTTACCGGCCAGGGCCGTTTCGTGGCCGACGTCAATATCGCCGGCATGAAGCATGTGGCGATCGTGGCGTCGCCGCATCCAAGCGCCAAAATTCTCTCCTACGATACCGAAGCGGCCTACGCCATGCCGGGCGTGCGCTACATCCTGGACGGCCACGAACTGCAGGCCAATACCGATACCTTATATGTCGGCGTCGATGCGCCCAAAGTGACGCGCTTTGCGCTGGCCAAAGATGTGGTGCGTTATTCCGGCGAATGGGTGGTCGCGGTGGTGGCCGATACGCGCGCGCAGGCTGAAGATGCGGCTGAACTGGTGGTGGTCGAATATGAAGCCACGCCGCATGTGATCGATCCCGAGCAATCGCTGCAAGCCGATGCGCCGCAGATCCATCCCGCGCACGGCGGCAATCAATTGTATTACCGCAAATTCGTCTGGGGACCGGTCGACGCCGAATTTGAAAAGGCCGACGAGCGCTTATCGTTCCGGGTGACCTGGGGCCGCAGTTCAACGGTGCCCATCGAGACCTTCGGCGTGGTCGCGCAATGGCACGCTACCGACGGCATCCTGGATGTCTGGGCCTCGATCCAGATGCCGAAATATCCCGATCAATTGGCCAAGGCTTTGCGCATCCCGGGCAATGCGGTGCGGGTCCAGTTCGATGTCGATGTCGGCGGCAGCTACGGTCTCAAGCGCGGTATCAAACATACCGTGCTGGTAGGTTATCTTGCGCGCAAGCTCGGCATGCCGATCCGTTTTATCGAAGACCGCCTGGAAAATATGCGCGGCGGCGATATGCACGGACCGGATCGTTTTTTCGATATGCAAGTCGCCTTCAATCGCGACGGCATCGTCAAGGGTTTGAAGATTCGCGCGGTCGATGATGTCGGCGCGTACGCCGGCCGTTCGCCGCTGCAATTGGGCAAACCGGTCAGCGCGATCTGCGGGCCGTACCAGATCCATGCGGTGCAATACGAACCGACTTCGGTGATGACCAACAAAACGCCGCAGGAAGCCGTGCGCGGCTTCGGCCAGGCGCCGACCAATCTGGCGCTCGAACGCACCATGGATCACGTGGCGCAATTTCTGGGCATGGACCGGGTCGAACTGCGCCGCAAAAATTTCATCCGCAAGGATCAATTTCCGTATCTGATTCCGAGCGGCACCACTTACGACTCCGGCGATTACCACACCGTACTCGATAAGACGCTGGTCGCGATCGCTTACGACGATCTGGTGCGCCAGCGCGACGCCTTGCGCGCGCAGGGCATGTTGGCCGGCATCGGGATCGCCACCTGTCTGGAACCCAGCGGCGGCAACTCCTCGTTCGAACCGCTGTTCAATCCGAAAAACGAAACCACCACCTGGATGGATTCCTGCCTGGTGCGGGTCGATTTATCCGGCGCCATCACCGGCGTGATGGGCACCTCCAGTTCCGGCCAGGGCCATGAAACGCTGGTCTCGACCGTGGTCGGCGAAGTGCTGGAACGTGAGCCGGCTGCGATTCGCGTGGTGCGCGCCGATTCGCTCAATGCCCTGCCGTCCAATAGTCCGGTCGGCAGCCGCATGGCGATCATGCTGGGCGGTGCGGCCGCCGGTGCTGCCAGAAAAATCAAGGCCACGCTGATCGCACTGGCGGCGCACAATCTGGGCTGCAGCATCGAGGAAATCGAGTATGCCGACGGCAACACCAGCGTGCGCAGCGATCCCGCCAAAAAATTGAGTTGGGATCAGTTAATCGAGATCTGCCATCGCAAATTCCATTTGCTGCCGCCAGGCATGGAGCCCGGCCTGCAGGCGAGCTTCGTCTGGGAAGTGCCGACCGGCGGTAAATTACCGACCGCCGACGGCCGCGTGCAGATGTATCCGTGTTATTCATTCGAGGCGCATGTGGTGCTGGTGCAGATCGATCCCGACACCGGCAAGCCGAAGATTTTGAAATACCAATGCGGCCACGATTGCGGCGTGATGATCAATCCCGATATCGTGCACGGCATGACTTACGGCGGCGTCGCGCATGGCATCGGCGCTTCGCTGTATGAAAAATTCGCTTACACCGCGGAGGGCGAATTGGCCTCCGGCACCTTCATGGATTACCTGATTCCGAGTTCGATGGAAGTGCCGGAGATTCATATCGTCGATCACTGCACGCCGTCGCCGCTGACGACCTTCGGCCAAAAGGGCTCGGGCGAAGCCGGTTATCTCGGCTCCGGCGCAGCGCTGGTCAACGGCGTCAACGACGCGCTGGCGCCGATCGGCGCTACCATCGAAAAAACCCCGATGAGCGGTCTGGCAATCTGGAACTGCATACAACAAAAACGAGCGGCATCCCTTTAGAAAGAGACTCATGAAAAACCTGATTATCGATATTCACGCCCATTACCTTCCCAAGCTGCTCGTCGAGCGCTTCGATGCGCATGCCGCGGCGTTCCCCGGCGTCAAGTTGAGCCGTAGCGACAAGGGCGTGATTCTGCAATTTCCAGGCGGTGAACCGACCCGGCCGATTTCGCCCAAGCTGGGCGATCTGGAAGACCGTAAAGCCTGGATGCAGCAAAACAATATCGATCATCAATTGGTGGGCGGCTGGCTCGATAGTTTCGGCTATGAACTGCCGGCCGCAGAAGGGCTGGCCTGGAGCCGCTTCATCAACGATTGCATGTGGGATGGCCTGGCCGAAGAAACCCGCTTTACACCGCTGGCAACCGTGCCGCTGCAGGATGGCAAGCTGGCGGCGCAAGTATTGGAAGAAGCCATGCAACGCGGTTTCGGCGGCATCATGATCGGCACTTTGCCGACGGGGCAGGGCGGTAATCTGGACGATGCCTCGCTCGATCCGTTCTGGGAAAAAGCCCATGAATTGAAGGCGGCCGTGGTGCTGCATCCGATGTTCATTTGCGGCGAACCGCGGCTGGCCGATTACGACCTGGTCAATGCGGTCGGACGCCTGGCCGATACCACGATTGCCGTATCGCGCCTGCTGTTTTCCGGCCATCTATTGAAGTATTCCGGCATGAAGGTAATTTTGTCTCACGGCGGTGCGGCGTTGCCGTTTGCGCTGGGCCGTCTGATCCGCAATGCGACGATTTCGCATGGCAAATATGCCGATCCAAAAAAAGGCTTCGAAGCGATGTTCTTCGATTCCTGTGTGTTCGATCCGGAAGCACTCGATTTCCTGGTCAAAAAAGCCGGCCCCGGCAAGGTGATGCTGGGTTCCGATATGCCGTTTCCGATCGGCGATCCAGCCCCGCAAGCTGTGGTGGCCAACAGTACCCAGGACGCCGGCGAACGCGGCGCGATCATGGGCATGACGGCCCAGCGCGTCTTCAGCCTGCGGCGCGATGTATGCTGCGATCCGATCAATAAGAAATAACGTAGAAATAAGGCGGGCTTATGAGTGACGACAAAGGCGACAAAGGTAACAAATGGGGCTATCCCGACCTGCACGCGCATATCGAAGAACTGAAGCGGCGCGGCCGCTTGCTGGTAATCGATAAGCCGATCGACAAGGACTCGGAATTGCATCCGCTGGTGCGTTGGCAATTCGTCGGCGGCATGGCCGAAGCCGATCGCAAGGCCTTCCTGTTTACCAATATCGTCAACGCGCAGGGCCGCAAATATACGATGCCGGTGATCGTCGGCGGTCTGGCGGCGAACCGTGAAATTTATTCGGTGGGCATGGGGACGACGGTCGAGAAAATCCAGGAAAAATGGGATCATGCGATCGCCAATCCGATCGCCCCGCGTCTGGTGACGCAGGCCGAGGCCGAGTGCCAGGAAGTCATTCATGAAGGCAGCGCGCTGCAAGGCGAAGGCAATGGCCTCGACATGTTGCCGATTCCGGTTTCAACGCCCGGTTTCGACAGCGCACCGACCCTTTCGGCGACCAATGTCATTACGCGCGATCCGGTCACCGGCGTGCAAAACATGGGCACCTATCGCTGCCAGCTGAAAGCACCGGATCGTCTGGTGGTGCGCATGGCCACCCGCGTCGGCGGCGCCGGCGGTTATCTGCATTATCAGGCCTGGAAAAAAGCCGGCCATAAAACCATGCCATGCGCCATTGTGCTGGGCTGCCCGCCGTTCGTTTCCTTTATGGGTCCGCAAAAAATGCCGATCGGAGTTGACGAGCTGGAGGTCGCCGGCGGTCTGGCCGGGGTGCCGATCGAAGTTGTGATGGCGCGCACGGTCGAGCTGCGCGTGCCGGCCCAATCCGAGATTGTGATTGAAGGTCAGATCGATCTGGAATACCTGGAACCGGAAGCGCCGTTCGGCGAATCGCACGGTCACGTGGCGCTGGAAGAATTCAATCTGCCGATGAAGATTACGGCCATTACGCATCGCAAGTTGCCGGTGATTCCGTCGTATATCAGCCAGGTGGCGCCGAGCGAATCCAGCGTGATCAAGCGCGTCGCCTACGAGCCCTTGTTCCTGGCGCATCTGAAAAATGCCTTGGGCATCCGCGGCGTCAAGAAGGTCACGCTGCATGAACCGCTGACCGGTCTGCTGCGCCTGACCATCATCACCATTGAAAAAGGGACGCCGCATACCGAAATCTGGCGCGCGCTGTATGGCGCTGCTTATTTCAAAGGCGATTGCAGCAAGATCTGTCTGGCGATCAACGACGATATCGATCCCGATAATGCCGATGCCTTGTTCTGGGCCATGGCGTACCGGATGAATCCGGTCAAGGATGTGCGTACGCTGGACTTCCGCGGCCAGGGCCACGGCCCGAAGCGCGAAACGGACGGCGAGGAAGATTCGACGCTGTTGATGGACGCCACCATGAAGGAAGACATGCCGCCGCTGGCATTGCCGACCCGGGAATACATGGAACGCGCCAAGGCCATCTGGGAAGAGCTGGGCTTGCCGCCGCTGCGTCCGCAACCGCCATGGTTTGGTTATTCGCTGGGCGACTGGTTGCCGCAATGGGACGAAGCCGCCAAGCGCGCCGCCACCGGACGCTATCTGGAAAACGGCAAAATCAGCCTCGGACAGCAGCGCAACGACGTCAAGGCGGAATCGAAATTCCGCCCTGAATAAGAATGCGCAACTACACACAAAGGTCATCATGGAAATTAACGGCGAACGCCTGATCGGGGCTTCCCAGCAAACGGTTTGGGATGCCATCAACGACCCGGAAATACTGAAGCTGTGCATCCCCGGCGGCGAAAGTGTCGAACGTGTCGGCGACAATGAAATGAAGGCCGTGGTGATGGCCAAGATCGGCCCGGTGCGCGCGCGCTTCAGCGGCAAAATGACGATGACGGATGTCGCAGCGCCGAATTCCTGCAAGCTGGTTTTTGAAGGAACGGGCGGTCCGGCCGGCTTTGCCAAAGGACAAGCCACGGTCTCGTTGACAGCGCAAGGGCCGCATGAAACCTTGCTGGTATTTAGCTGTGCGGCGACCGTCGGCGGCAAGCTGGGGCAGATCGGCGCGCGGCTGATCGAATCGGCGGCGCGGACGATTTCCGATGAATTTTTTTCCAATATGAAGAAGCAGTTGTCGCCCGCAAGCGATGCATCGGAAGCGCCGGCCAAAGTTGTTACGCCTGCTGCCGCTGCCGCCGCTGGCCCTACGGCTGCCGCTCCCGACTCTGCTGCTGCCGCGCCGCGCAGGCAAGTTGTCGCCGTGAAGCCGGTTGCCGCGCCGGGTTACGTCATGGTCGATACGCGCTGGTTCATTGCCGTCGGGTGTCTGCTGCTGGGTTTCCTGGCCGGCAAAATCATCTAAAACGAGACCCTATCTTGAGCGACTCGAAGTCTCGGTAAAGCCAAGGAGCAAAACTAATGACGCAACAAAATCAACAGATCAGCGCCAACGGCATCACGATCGATTACGAAGTGGCCGGACCGGCGCATGCGCCGTGGGTGGTTTTCAGCCATTCGCTGGGATGCGCCAAATCGATGTGGCAACCGCAATTCAAGGCCTTGGCAAAATCGTATCGGGTCTTGCGTTACGACACGCGCGGCCACGGCGCCAGCAGTGCGCCGCACGGTCCTTATACGCTGGCGTTGCTGGCGCAGGACGTCAAAGCCTTATGCGACACGCTGGGTATAGAAAAATGCCATTTCATCGGTCTGTCGATGGGCGGCATGATCGGCCAGACCGTGGCCTTGAATTACCCCGATCTGTTATTAAGCCTGACGCTGGCCGACACCAGCAGCTACTACGGACCGTCCTTCGCGGCGTTCTGGGCAACCCGCGCCCAGACTGCCTTGACGCAGGGCATGACGCCGCTGGTGGCGCCCTCGCTGGAGCGCTGGTTCACCGAGCCGTTTCGCGCCGCGCAACCGGTGTTGATGCAAGAAGCCATGCAGTGGGTGCTCGATACACCCTCGCATGGCTATGCGGCCTGTTGCCTGGCCATTGCGCAGCTCGATACGACGGCCCGTTTGCCGCAAATCAAGGCGCCGGTGTTGATCATGGTGGGCGCGCAGGATCTGGCGACGCCACTGGCGGCGTCGGAATTGATGCACGCGCAAATCCCGCATTCCAGCTTGTTGGTGCTGGACCCCGCAGCGCATATCGCCAGCGTCGAGCAGGCTGAGAAATTTACCGACGCCGTGCAAGCATTTCTGCCGGCATAAGGAAGATCAAGTTATTGCAGTGAGGTTTGAAGAAAAGACGCAGTAAAGACAGCAGTAAAGAAGTTGCAGCACAGATTGTAGTAAATCCGGATAGCAGTGAGAAAAGGCTGTGCCACCTTTGGTTTGGCGTGCGGCTCTTATAGTGAATGCATGCCAAATGATCGGCCGCGGAGACGAAGGATAAATTATGACTAGCGCACTATCGATACGCCGCATGTTCCTGGCCCTGGCCACGCTCATCATCACCCTCATCGTCGCGCTTCCCGCGGCGGCGCAAACCGCATCGCTGATGCAATACGAAGGCGCCGACCGGACCGAAAAACTGGTGGCTGCTGCGGCCAAGGAAGGCAATACGCTGACGCTTTACACCGCGTTCCGTCCGGAGGATCTGCCGGCCATCCTGGCGCCATTCGAGAAAAAATACGGCATCAAGGTCAAGCCGTGGCGCTCCGGCAGCGACAACGTGACGCAACGGGTATTGACCGAAGCGGCCGGCCGGCGCTTTGAAGTCGATGCGGTGATGGAACCGGCACAGGATATGGAAGCGATCCGCCGCGAACAATTACTGCAACCGGTCTTGTCGCCGTACTTCAAGGATCTGATCAAGAACGCGGTGCCGGCCCATCGCGAGTATGCATCGGTGCTGATGAACGTCGTGGTGCAAGCCTACAACCCGACCATTTTCAAGAAAGAAGACCTGCCCAAGCGCTATGAAGATCTGGCCGATCCGAAGTGGAAGGGCAAGCTCGGCATCGAATCCAAGGCCGAGGAGTGGTATACGACGGTGTTGATGAGCAGGGGCGAAGCCAAGGGCATCAATATGTTCCACGATATCGTTGCAACCAACGGAGTCTCGGTGCGGCAGGGCATGTCGCTGTTGCAAAACCTGGTGCTGGCGCGCGAAGTGCCGCTGGCGCTGACCATGTATATCGATCTGGCCGAGAAGAGCAAGCGTGCCGGCAAACCGATCGAATGGTTCTCCATGGACCCGCCGGTGGCGGAAGGTTTCAACATCGGTCTGGCGAAACAGTCGCCGCATCCGGCCTCGGCATTGCTGTTCTACGACTATATGTTGTCGCCTGAAACGCAGCAGTTGCTGGCGTCGAAATTTTATTATCCTGCCAGCGCTAAAATAGCTTCGCCCTATCCTGAACTGGCCAAAGCGATGAAGTATGTCGACCCGGGTTATACCGTCGATAACTTTACCAAGTGGACCAAATCCTATAACGATGTAGTGACTAATCAGGCCAAGTAAAAAAGCATAGCTTCGGCAAAGCCATCGTCGCCGATGCTTTGCCGCCGAACAGTAATGGGCCGGGTTTGAGGCTTGATGCAATTGACAACAACAATGGAGTTCACATGAGCAAAGCGAGTAAACCTGCAACTGATAAAACTGTGAAAGTTAAAAAAGCGGCAGTTAAGAGTTCGGATAAGGGTATAAAAAACGTTGTAAAAGCCGCTGTAAAAACCGCTGCAAAGAACGTTGTAAAAACCGCTGAAAAACCTGCAGCAGCAAAGCGTAAATTACCTAAAGGCGCGCGCGGCTACCGCGATCTGCATGAGCATCTGGCGGAGCTCGACAAAGCCGGTCTGTTGATCACCATCGACCGCCCGATCAACAAAGACACCGAATTGCATCCGCTGGTGCGCTGGCAATTCCGTGGCGGCATCCAGGAGAAGGATCGCAAGGCTTTTCTGTTTACCAATGTGGTAGATGGTAAAGGTAAAAAATACGATATCCCGGTGGTAGTGGGTGCGCTGGCCGCATCGCGCGAAATCTACAGCGTCGGCATGGACTGCCCAATCGAAGACATAGGCGCGGCCTGGAATAAAGCGATCGCCAATCCGATTCTGCCGAATATCCTCAAGAGCGCGCCGTGCCAGGAGATCGTCATCACCGGCGCTGAACTGAAAAAACCGGGCAAGGGCCTGGATAGTCTGCCGATCCCGATTTCGACACCGGGCTGGGACAACGCGCCTTACACCACATTGTCGCCCTACATTTCCAAAGATCCCGAGACCGGTATCCAGAACATGGGTATCTATCGCGGCCAGGTCAAGTCGCCGACCCGTCTGGGCATGAATCCTTCGCTGGAAAATCAGGCCGGCATTTATGCGCACTGGGAAAAAGCCAAGGCGCGCGGCGAAAGATTGCCTGCTGCGGTGGTGCTGGGTTGTGCGCCGTGCGTGGCGTTTACCTCGGCACAGAAATTGTCGGAAGACACCGATGAATTCCACGTGGCCGGCGGCCTGGCCGGTAAGCCGATCGATGTGGTGCGCTGCAAGACGGTCGATCTGCTGGTGCCGGCCGATGCGGAAATCGTGATCGAAGGATTTATCAATACCGAATGGCTGGAACCGGAAGCACCGTTCGGCGAATCGCACGGCCACGTGAACTTGCAGGAATTCAATGCCTTTATGGATGTGACGGCGATTACCCGCCGTAAAGACGCGATTCTGACCTCGATCATTTCGCAAGTGACGCCTTCCGAATCGAGCCTGATCAAACGGGCTGCGCTGGAGCCGGTGTTTCTGAATCACTTGCGCCGCAATATGGGGATCAAGGGCATCGTCAAGGTTTCCATGCACGAACCGTTGACCAATTTGCGTAAAGTGATTGCGGTGGTGGTTGATCGCACGGTGCCGCCGACGGAAGTCTGGCGCGCGTTGTATGGCGCTGCGGCGCTGCTGCGCGCGGGCGGAAAAATGGTGATTGCCATCAACGAGGATATCGATCCGGAAAACGCCGATGCGCTGTTATGGGCGATGACTTACCGCGCCAATTTCGCGCTCGATCTGGAAACATTGAAGGGGCGCGATCCGGGACATGGCCCGCGCAGCCCGCGCAACGGCGGCGTCGATGCATCGCTGTTGATCGATGCCACGCTGAAGGACGATTTCCCGCCGATCGCATTGCCGAAACGCGAATTCATGGAAAACGCCAAAGCCATTTGGGAAGAGCTGGGCCTGCCGGCGCTGAAACCGGAGGCGCCTTGGTTCGGTTATTCGCTGGGCGACTGGAGCGAGCGCAACGAGCAGATGGCGCAGCGTGCAGTTAAAGGCGATTACTTCATTACCGGTGAGGAGCTGGTTAAGCAGCGTCGCAATGATGTCAAGATGAATACCGAAATTGATAGTAATGGACCGAGTGTGGGGGGTAAGCCTGCGGTGAAGGGGGGCGGGAAAAAAGGGCAGCACTGAGCAGGGTGGGAAGCCGGCGGTGATCCTTCGATACGCTTCGCTACTCAGGACGAACGGTTTTCTCTAATATTTCAAAAAACCCCGTTCGTGCGGCCTGCTCAGGACGAACGGTTTTCTTTAATATTTCAAAAAAACCATTCGTGCGGCTCGCTCAGAGCGGATGGTTTTCTTTAAAATTTCAAAAACCCCCGTTCGTCCTGAGTAGATGCGAAGCTTCGTATCGAAGGATCACCGCAGCCGGTAAATCGTAAAGAAACCGATTGCCAAAAATTATAAAAACCGCACATTGATGCGAATAAAAAAATCAGGAGACAAAATGCACGACTCGTTGGCAAGTCAGGCAAAGGTGGCAAGCGTCGCGCATGCGATTACGCAAGCCGGCCTTATATTTCGTATCGAAAGCATCCCCTTCTCAAGATGGCATTCGAAGGCGCGCATTCTGATCGGCAGCGCCACATTTTTCGATGCATTCGATGCGCTGTCGCTGGCGTTTGTGTTGCCGGTGCTGATCGGTTTATGGCACATCACGCCGATGCAAATCGGCATCTTGATTGCTTCCAGTTATGTCGGTCAATTGATCGGCGCATTGCTGTTCGGTTGGCTGGCCGAAAAATACGGCCGCATCCGCAGCATCACCGGCGCTATCGGCATCATGTCGATCATGTCGCTGGCTTGCGCGCTGTGCGGCAATTTCACGGTATTGTTCTGGTGCCGCTTCGTGCAGGGCATCGGCATCGGCGGCGAAATGCCGGTGGCGGCGGCCTACATCAGTGAATTATCCAAGGCGCAGGGGCGCGGCAAATATTTTTTGTTATATGAACTGCTGTTTCCGCTCGGCCTGATGTTCACCGGGCAGATCGGCGCCTGGCTGGTGCCGAAAATCGGCTGGGAAATCATGTTCTGGATCAGCGGCATCGCCGGCTGCATCATTACCTTGTTTATTTATCGCCTGCCGGAATCGCCGCGCTGGTTGATCTCCAAAGGCCGTCTGCCGGAAGCCGACCGCATTGTGCAACAGATCGAAAGCAGTACCGACAAGCGCATCGCACCGTCCCAGACGACGCAAGATGCGATTCTGGCTGCGGCGGCTTATAGCGTCAATACACCGAAACGACGTCAGGCCTGGCATGAATTGTTTTCCGGTTTTTATCGCGGCCGCACGCTGGTGGTCTGGCTGCTGTGGGCGGCGACTTTCTTCGTCGCCAACAGCTTGAATAACTGGTTGCCGACGCTTTACAAGACGGTCTATCATCTCGGCCTGCAGGACGCATTGCGGGCTGCATCTTTGACCAACGTGGCGCAGGTGCTGGTACTGCTGATTTGCGCGTTCTGTATCGACAAGATGGGCCGGCGCAATTGGGCGATCGCCTCGTTTATTTTTGGCGGCGCGACGCTGGGCCTGTTGTGGTATCTGGGCGCGGGCAGTGTGACCGATGTGATCGTTCTGGCCACGCTGAGCTATGGCATCATCGGCTCTGTTGCGGCGGTGCTTTATTTGTATACGCCCGAAATCTACCCGACGCGAATCCGCGCAACCGGCACCGGCCTGGCTACTTCATGGCTGCGGCTGGCATCGGCGGTGGGGCCGGCTTTGGTCGGCATGATGGTGCGTGATGAGGGGATTGCTTCGGTATTTTTAATGCTGGCTGGTGTGTGCGTGGTTGGCGCGCTCGGCTCTTGCCTGATGATCGAAACGCGTCAGCGCAGCCTTGAGGAAATTGCGCCCTAAATAATCGCTTTAATAATATTGACGACTGCGTCCGATTTCGTACTCACGAAAATCGCTACGCTGATGACGGCGGCGACGACCCAAAGTCCGCCTTTGACAAAACTGACCTGGTGCCGAAGCGAATCGACTTTCTCGCTTTGCGATTTGATGTCGACAATCAAGCGATCAACGCAGCTAGTCAGTTTTCCGATTTCGAGCATGACGAAACGCATATCGAAAGCAGGACAAAAATTCTGCGGAACTACATCATGCTTGGATGTGCCGCTCGCGATGTTCTCGATAGATGCAATGGGCTTCGCCATCGATTTTCTCCTGTTTTACCTTGAAAATTGATTTTGAAGATACCACTGTTTTATCGCTATGGGGGAGCGAATGCACTGTATGAAATCGCAAGTACTATTTTTTATCCAGTGACTAAAATTAATTTTAGGTCTTCTCTTACTTGCCAGTGCGCCGTATCAACTTCCCTGATCCAGCAACTGGTCGCACAGCGCCATGGTGGCCCTGCCTTCTTCTTCCAGCCAACTGATAAAAGCATTACGGGCGATATGGCCATCGGTGGTCGGATCGACGTTGGCGTAATAGGCGCGGGTCTGCACTCCCAGACTGCCGAACGGCGTACATAGCCGGCCTGCGGCGATGTCATCGATGACCAGAAAGTAAGGAACCAGGGCGATGCCCAGGCCTTCCATGGCCGCTTGCAAGGTGAAATACATTTGCTCGAAATTGATGGTGGCGAGCGGTTTGACGTCGGTCGCATTCAGATTGGCCAGCCATGCATCCCAGCGGTAAGGCTCGGTGGAATAGGTCAGCAAGGTATGAAATGCGATGTCTTCCGGTTTGTCGAGGGGATGCTTTTCCAGCAGATCGGGATGGCATACCGGCAGAATACTTTCGGTCAGAAAGAAGCGCGATGTGGCGGGGTCGGGCGGCTTGATGGCGCCTCTGATGGCGATATCGTATTGCTTGCCGGAGAAGTCGATCGGCGATAGCGAAGTGACCAGGCGCACCCGCAGATCGAGGTGTCTGCGCTGAAAGGTGGAGAACCTTGGGATCAGCCAGCGCAAGGTAAATGTGGGCGGTGCGCTGACGATCAGTTCGACGTTATTGGCGTTCGAGACATTCATCGCCGCCAGGGCGATCCGGTCGAGCGCCGCACTCGATTCGTCGAACAGTTTCTTGCCGGCAGAGGTTAATACCAGATGCGCATGGATACGCTGAAACAGCGCCACGCCTAGCCATTCTTCCAATATCGAAACTTGTCGGCTGATCGCGCCGTGCGTGACGTTGAGCTCTTGACCTGCCTTGGTAAAACTCACAAGCCGGGCTGCCGCTTCAAATGCTCTTATCGAGTTGAGGGGAGGGATTTTTCGCATTTTTGCGTGAGGTTTACTGACAGGAATGCCAGTATAGCGCTAATGGCTAAGGCGTCATTGAATCGAAGACTACTCCAGGAAAGTCCGACCAACGCCTGGGATTCGAGAATCAAAGCGAATCGTTGATCGACGCAATAACGAAATCCAGGAAAACCCGCACACGGGGCGGCAAGTGCGTTCGTGAGGGATAGACCGCATAAAGGTTGATGACGTTATGTGCGAAGGGCGCCAGCACCTCGACGAGACGGCCGTCCTTCAATTCTTCCTCTATGTCCCACAGTGCCTTCAACACGACGCCGCGTCCCATGAGCGCCCATCCGTGCATGACCTCCGAGTTGTTGGTCTGGAGTGTGCCATGCACCTGCACCTCCCGGAGTTTGTTGTTCTCCATGAATGTCCATCGGTCGTACACATGGCGGCCTCGCACCAGCCGTATGCAGTCGTGCCGCAGCAGATCTTCCGGTTTTTCGGGGACACCGTGCTTGGCGATATATTCCGGTGCAGCACAAGCTACCCGGCGGCTGGAAAGAAGCTGTCGGCTGATGACGCTTCCGTCGGTCGGTTGGTCGGTGAGCAGGCCGACATCCAGATCGTCGCCCGCCACATCGGTTTGCGAGTCGTTGAGCACCAGCTCGATGGAGACACGGGGATACTGTTTGGAGAATTCCGCAATCAAGGGCGCAAAGCGACGTCTTCCTATTTCCAGCGGAGCACCAACCCGGATATGCCCCTGTGGTGCGGAAACATTCGCGGTAATTTCTGCTTCGGCGGCGTCCAGTTCGGCCAGGATGCCGATACCTCGCTCGTAAAGCACGCTCCCTTCCTCAGTCAGAGAGAAATGGCGGGTGCCGCGGTCGATGAGTCGCACGCCTAGCCGGGCTTCCATGGCCACGAGCCGCCGGCTCATCGCCGGCAAGGAGCTGTTGAGCCGGCGTGCGGTCTCGGAAAGGCTGCCCGCCGTCACCATTCGGATGAACAGCCTAAGGTCGCTGATTTCATCTTTCATGCATCGTCTTTCATGCGTCATCCATCCGTTTTTGTAAAGGATACGTTTCGATTCAGCTATCTACCCGGCTTTGAGAGCGTCCGGCATAGTCTCGCTTATTGTATCTGCGGTCAGATACACAGTGATGTTTATCTTGGAGGAACGTACTCATGACTACTACCGAACGAGCACCAAATGTCGTTGACACTGCCAGCGGCAATACCGGGCCCGGCGCCGGCCGAAAAGTGGGGTCCGGAAAGATGTTTACACGGGTCATTGCCGCATCGGCCGCAGCTTTACTGGTCATCGCGGGCGGTGTGGAGGGGACTCGTTACTGGAAGGTCGGGCAGTTCATCGAGGCGACCGACGATGCCTACGTGAAAGCAGATTCCACGATTGTCGCGCCGAAGGTGTCCGGCTATATCGCGAACGTGATAGTCGAGGATAACCAGTCGGTAAAGGCAGGGCAGCTCTTGGCCCGCATCGACGACCGGGATCTTCGCACCGCCCTGGACGATGCGACGGCCAATGTCGCCGCAGCTACCGCGGCCATTGCCCATCTGGATGCGCAAATTGCCGCCCAGGGTTCGCTGATCCGGCAAGCCGATGCCGGCGTTACCGCCGCGGCCGCCTCGCTAAGCCTGTCGCAACGCAACGATGTCCGCCGGCAGACGATGGCAGAGGTGGGGTATGGCTCGGTCGAGCAAGCCGACAGCGCATCCACGGCAGCAAAAGAGGGGCGAGCCAATCTTGAGCGGCTCCAGGCTGCGGCGGTCACCGCTCGCCAGCAGATCGGAATTTTCACTACGCAACGCCAGCAGGCCGAGGCGCAGTTGGCGCGCACCGAGGCCGCCAAGCATCAGGCGGAGCTCAACCTCAGCTACACCGGCATCGTCGCGCCGATCGACGGCACCGTGGCGGCTCGCTCCGTTCGCATGGGCCAGTACGTCCAGGCGGGTACCCAGCTCATGGCGCTCGTACCGCTTAAACAGGTTTATGTGGTAGCGAACTTCAAGGAGACACAGCTCACGCAGGTTCAGCCGGGTCAGCTTGCCCGCGTCCGGATCGACACCTTCCCGGAGCATGACCTCGTTGGCCATGTCGATACCATTGCGCCGGCCAGCGGCATGGAATTCAGCCTGCTGCCGCCCGACAATGCGACCGGCAACTTCACCAAGATTGTTCAGCGCATTCCGGTAAAGATTGTCTTTCCGCTCAATGAAATTTTAGCCGGCCGTATTCGCCCCGGCATGTCGGTCGAGGCCCAAATCGATACCAGAGCGCAGGCCCCGAACCAGCACCAGCACCAGAACCAGATCGCGGAGAATTGAGCATGGCCGCCCCGGCATCAGCGCCTGCGATGGCGCGTTCCGCACCCGCCCCCGCTGTAATGCATACGGTGGAAGAGCATGTTTCGCTGAAGACCTGGATCGCCGTGGTCGGCGCTGCTCTTGGCGCCTTCCTCGCCATCCTGAATATCCAGATCGTCAGCTCGTCACTGGCTGACATCCAGGGCGCGCTCGGCGCGGGAGCGGACGAGGGTGGTTGGATCACTACGGCATATCTGGTGGCGGAAATTATCGTCATCCCGATCAGTGGCTGGCTCGCCCGCGTGTTTTCCGTGCGCACTTATCTTCTCACCAACACATTGCTGTTCCTGATACTGACCGTGGCCTGTGCTTTCACGACCAATCTCGGGCAGATGATTGTCGTGCGTGCCATGCAGGGTTTTGCCGGCGGCGTTCTCATTCCACTGGCTTTCTCGATCATCATGACCCGCTTGCCGCCGTCCAAACATGCGATCGGATTGTCCATCTATGCCGTCTCCGACATCTTCGCTCCCGCAATCGGGCCGGTGATTGGTGGATTGTGCAACGAGACGTTCGGCTGGCAGTCAATCTTCTTTATCAATCTCCTGCCGGGCGCGGTGATGTTCGTGATGCTCTGGTTTGCGCTCGATCCGGAACCACGCCAGTTCGAATTGCTGCGACGCGGCGATTGGTTTGGCATTGCTACAGTTGCCGTCGGCCTGGGGGCGTTGGAAACCGTGCTCGAAGAGGGTGAGAAGTATGATTGGTTCGGCTCGCAGTTCATTGTCCGGCTGACCATCCTCACCGTGGTGTCGCTCGTTACGTTCGTCATTGTGCAGCTTGTGCGCAAGAACCCACTGCTGCATTTGCGATTGCTTGCGCGGCGCAATTTCGGACTTGGCTCAATCGCAAACTTTTTCTTTGGCCTGTCCATGTATGGGTGGATTTATATCGTTCCACTCTATCTAGGCCGTATCCAGGGTTACAACGCCGAACAGATCGGCGGCGTGATGATCTGGATCGGGCTGCCTCAGCTTCTCATTCTTCCTTTGATACCAAAAGTGATGAAGCGTGTCGATCCGCGCTTGCTTGTGATAGTTGGATTCGTTCTGTTTATCGCCGGAAGTCTGTTGGCGATGAACCTTTCCGGCAGTTTCTCCGGCCCGCAATTTCTTGCCTCAAGCCTGGTGCGCGCGGTGGCGCAGTCGATGGTGATGACGCCGCTATCGGCGATCGCGGTAGCCGGCATCGAACGCGAGCATGCCGGTTCTGCGGCTGCGCTGTTCAACATGATTCGCAACCTCGGTGGCGCGATCGGCATCGCTGTGATCCAGACATTTTTGACCAAGCGCGGCCAGTTTCACTCCGACGTACTCACAGCGCAGGTCTCACTGCTCAACAACGCCACGCGCACGCGTCTGAATGGCTTGACCGAAACTATTCTGCAGCATGGCATAAGCGACCGTGCCTATGCCGGGCATGAGGCCATGGTCATGGTTGGGCGAGCAATTCACCGGCAGGCAATGATGCTTGCCTACGGCGACACCATCATTCTTCAAAGCATACTTTTGGGCTTGGCCCTATTCACGGTCCTGTTGCTAAAGAAAGCGCAGGCCCATTCTGCCGGGGAGGCACATTGATCATGGACATGCCGCAATCCTTTTCCGAACGCGCTTTGAAACGTAAGCCTTTGAAACTTAAGCCTTTGAAGCACAAGCCCTTGGCCCTGGCTCTGGATGGCATCCGCCTTGCTCCTGGACGGGTGCTTGCAGGTTTGCTGGTGGCGCTTTCCCTTGGCGGTTGTGCTGTCGGCCCCGACTTTAAGGCGCCTGCTGCGCCGCAAGATCGGGATTACGTATTTGACCACCACAAGCAGCCTATCTCGACCAACTCTGGCGAAACCGAGCAGCGCGTGATCATGGGCGGAAAACTGCAAGCGAACTGGTGGACGTTGTTGCAATCCCCGGAGCTCAACCGTGTCGTCGAGCAGGCGCTTGCCAACAATTGGTCTCTAGAGGCTGCCCGGGCCAACCTCGCAAAGGCCGCGGAGGGGGTGGCGGTCGCTCGCGGCGGCCTTTACCCGCAAGTTGATACGGCGGCCGGTGCGGGGCGCAAGAAATACGGCGCTTCGTTCCTCGGCCCCCAGGCTGCTGCCTTCCCGGTCTTTTCCGAGTACACAGGCGGCGCCGTGGTCAGCTACGACCTTGATGTATTTGGTGGGCAACGACGTCAGATCGAATCTGCGGCAGCCGACGTGGACGTCCAGAAAGAAGTCGTGCGCGCCGCACATCTTAGCGTCGCGGGAGATACCGTTCTTGAGGCGCTGCAGATGGCCTCGATCCGGTCACAGATTGCGGTGGCGCAAAATGTCATTGCATCCGACCAGCAAAACGTGGCGCTGGTGCAGACAGCGTACAAGGCTGGCGTGGCGACACAGATGGACGTGACCACAGCGCAAAGTCAGCTCGACAGGGATCGCACCATGCTGCCGCCATTGCGTCAGCAACTCAACGTCGCGCAGGACGCGCTGACCATTCTGGTGGGTAAGTCACCGGCCGCATGGAGCGCACCGGACTTCAACCTCGCGGCGTTGACGCTTCCGGCGGACATTCCGCTGGAAGTGCCATCCGAACTGGTCCACGCGCGGCCTGACATTCGCGCTGCGCAGGCGCGCCTGCATGCCGCAAACGCCGCAATCGGCATGGCCACGGCAGACATGTATCCGCACTTCACGCTGAGCGCGGCGGTTGCCGAAGAGGGCTTACTTTCCGGTCCCTCCGGCGCCGCCTGGAGCCTTATCGGTGGGCTGACAGCGCCCATCTTCCATGGGGGCGCTCTGTCGGCACATCGTCGGCAGACGCAGGATGCTTACCAGGCGACTTTTGCCGACTACCAGCAGACCGTGCTCACAGCATTTGGCCAGGTTGCAGACAACCTGCACGGCCTGAGCAATTCGGCGGATGAGGTCCGCGCCGAGCAGCAGGCTCTCGACTCTGCCAGCGCCGCCTTGCGTTTGACGCGACTCGGCTATCGCGTCGGCAACGCCGGTATCGTCCAGGTGCTCGATGCGCAGCGGCTTGAGCAGCTTGCGGAGCTGCAGCTGGTCCAGGCCCGAACGACGCGCTATATTCGGACGGTCAGCCTCTTTCTCGCAACGGGAGGCGGGGTTGTTGAATCCTTGTCACCTTCACCGGCGCTACAATAGCCGTTGAATCAACATAAATAAAAAGGTAAATGATGGATGCAGATTTCTGGCTGGCGCGGTGGCGCGACGGGCGCACATTTTTTCATCGACCTGATGTCATGCCACAGCTGCAACAATACTGGCCGGGCCTTGCGCTGCCGTCCGGCAGCCGGGTACTGGTGCCGCTTTGCGGTAAATCGCTGGATATGATCTGGCTGGCGGAGCAGGGCTTTCGCGTGCTGGGCGTCGAGTTATCGCAGGTAGGCGTTGAGCAGTTTTTTGCTGAAAACGGTTTGCAGCCGGAGATCCATGCGTCGGCGCTTGGCAGCCATTATTGCGCCGGTAATATCGAGATTATTTGCGGCGATATCTTTAAGCTGGATGCAGCTACGCTGTCAGGTTGCACGGGGATTTACGATCGCGCCGCGCTGATTGCGCTGCCGCCGGAAATGCGTGCGCAATATGTGCGGCATGTGTATGGGCAGCTTGCGGGCCGGTATCAAGGGATTCTGATCACGCTGGCTTATGCGCAGGAGCAGATGAGCGGGCCGCCGTTCTCGGTGCCTGATGGCGAGGTGCAGGCTTTGTATGCCGGGCTTGGCGAGGCTACGATTGTTGATCGGCGGGATATATTGGCGGAGGAGCCGAAATTTGCGGAGCGGGGGTTGGGGGCGTTGGAGGAGATTGTTTATTGGGTGCGGGGGTGAGCGGGAATCCTTTAAGTTTTATCTGTTGAGGTGATCCTTCGATACGGGCTTTGCCCTACTCAGGACGAACGGGTTTTGGTGAGTTTTTAAAGAAAACCGCAACGGGTTTTTGTGAAAATTTAAAAGAAAACCGTTCGTCCTGAGTAGGGCAAAGCCCGTATCGAAGGATCACCTACCCCGCCCACGCTTCAATTCTCCAACTCAGTTTTTCAACTGATACCCAGTCTTAAAAATCCACCAGATCACGCCGCAGCACAAGGCCATAAAAGCCAAGGTCATGCCGGCGCTGATCGATACGCTGACGTCGGAGACGCCATAAAAACTCCAGCGAAAACCGCTGATTAAATACACCACCGGATTGAACAGCGCAACCTTTTGCCAGAACGACGGCAGCATGCCGATCGAGTAAAAGCTGCCGCCAAGGAAAGACAGCGGCGTGACGATCATCAACGGGATGATCTGCAGTTTTTCAAAGCCGTCGGCCCAGACGCCAATAATGAAACCGAACAGGCTGAAGGAGACCGCAATCAGGATCAGGAACGCGATCATCCAGAGCGGATGTGCGATGTCGAACGAAATAAATAGCCGGGCAGTCGCCAAAATCAGTGCGCCCAGGATGACCGATTTGGTGGCCGCGGCGCCGACATAGCCGGTCACGATTTCAAGGCTGGAAATAGGTGCCGAGAGCAGTTCGTAAATGGTGCCGGAAAACTTCGGCATGTAGATGCCGAAAGAGGCATTGGCGGTGCTCTGGGTCATTAGCGACATGACGATCAGGCCGGGAATGATAAAGGCGCCGTAGCTCACGCCGTCGATGTTGACCATGTGCGAGCCAATGGCCGAGCCGAATACCACAAAGTACAGTGCCGTCGAAATAACCGGCGAGGCAATGCTCTGCATCAGGGTGCGCCGGGTGCGCGCCATTTCGAACAGATAGATCGCGCGTATGGAATGGATGTTCATGATTATGCTTTCACCAGGCTGACGAAGATTTCTTCAAGCGAGCTTTGACTGGACTGCAGGTCCTTGAAGTCGATACCGTGTTCGCTCAGTTGCCGCAACAGGCCTGCGATGCCGGTTTCCTGGCTTTGCGCATCGAAGGTATAGATCAGCATATCGCCGTCTGCATTGAGTTCGAGCTGGGTGCCGCCGAGGCCGGCGGGAATGCTGGCAAGCGGATGCTGTAAATGCAGTTTCAATTGTTTCTTGCCCAGCTTTTCCATCAGAACCGCCTTGTCTTCGACCAGAATGATTTCGCCTTTTCTGATCACGCCGATACGGTCCGCCATTTCCTCGGCTTCTTCGATGTAGTGGGTGGTGAGAATGATGGTGACGCCGCTTTCACGCAGGCCGCGCACCATGTTCCACATGTCGCGGCGCAGTTCTACATCGACGCCGGCGGTGGGTTCGTCAAGAAATAGTATCTGCGGTTCGTGCGAAAGGGCCTTGGCGATCATGACCCGGCGCTTCATGCCGCCCGATAAGGTCCTGATTTTGGCGTCCTTTTTGTCCCATAGCGAAAGCTCTTTGAGTATCTTTTCGATATAGGCCGGATTGGCGGCCTTGCCGAACAGGCCGCGGCTGAAACTGACCGTGGCCCACACGCTTTCGAATGCATCGGTAGACAATTCCTGCGGCACCAGGCCGATCAGCGATCGCGCCGCGCGATAATCCGCCACCACATCATGGCCATCGGCCAGCACCGTGCCGTCGCTGGGATTGACGACCCCGCAAATGATGTTGATCAGGGTTGTCTTGCCGGCGCCGTTCGGCCCCAGCAGCGCAAAAATTTCGCCGCGCCGGATATCCAGATTGATGTTCTTGAGCGCATTGAAGCCCGAGGTGTAGGTCTTGGTAAGGTCTTTGACGGAAATGATCGATTGCACGGGTTTTCTTTCTGGTTTCAGGCCGTCATTATAGCGGCGTAGCGAAATAGCTTAACATCGAACGAAAAGCTGTATCGGCCAAGCTAGGTATGGCTAGAACGCATTCTGAGTTTTTTCTGGTATTGTTCAGCGCATCGCAATAAAAATTTCAAAAAAGCGGGGGCAGCGCAGGGCGATCCTGCGTCGTAAATCAAGGGCAACGCACCCCCGCTGTTCATACATGGATGAAGGAAACTGTAAATGAAATGTGCAATGGTTGGATCCCGTTTTTTCGGCGCGTCCGTGTTCGAGGCGCTACGCAAGGAAGAAGGAATTGAGTTCACCAGTGTGGTCGCTCCCGCAGAGGATGATCGGCTGGCGCTGGCCGGGCGCGCGGCCGGCTTGGAGGTGCATGTGCTCGAGAACCCAAGGCTGGTGCCGGGGGAGTCGATTGCCGAGGGCACCGATCTGATCATCGCCGCGCACACGCATGCGCGGGTCAGCGACGAGGCGCTGGCGCGTTCGCGGCTGGGCGGGGTCGGCTATCATCCGTCGCTGTTGCCCCGGCATCGCGGCATCGCGGCGGTCGAATGGACCATTCTTGAAGGCGATCCGATAGCCGGCGGCTCGGTCTATCACTTGGCCGACGGCTGGGATGCGGGCGCTATCGCCGCTCAGGATTGGTGCTTCGTCGCGCAGGGCGAGACGGCGCGGGAATTGTGGGAGCGGGCGCTGGCGCCGATGGGGCTGTCGCTGTTGAGCAAGGTGCTCCATCACGCTCGCTTGCACGGTTGCCTGCCCTCCCATACGCAAGATCCGCGCTTCGCCACCAAAGCCCCGATGATTCGCAAATCGGTCATGTTGACCGAGGAGATTTGCCCGACGACCACATCGCTGGTGGTCTCCATCGTGGGCGCGGATCGTCACGGTATCGTCAGCTTGCTGGCCGATAAGGCGCAGCGCTTCGGCGCCAACTGGGCGGCCAGCCGCATGACCAGGCTTGCCAGCGAATTTGCCGGCACGGTTCACTTCGAGGTGCCGCGCCAGAACGTGGATGCGCTGGAGGCTGCGCTGCGCCAATTGGCGTCGAGCGGCTTGCAGGTGGTCATCGCCAGAAGCGATGGCGCTACCGTGCCGGCCTCGCTACGCAATGTCGAGCTTGAACTGGTGGGCGACGATCGGGTCGGGATCGTCAGCAATCTGACGAAAATATTGGCGCAGCGCGGCATCAGCATCGAGAGCATTCACTCCGAGATCGTCCGCAGCGGCGTCTCCGGCAAGCAGACTTTCAAGATCGGCGCGCACTTGCTGATACCGGCGGCCTTGTCCATCGAGGCGTTGCGCCAGGAACTGAGTACCTTGGCCAGAGAGATGATGGTCGATATCGCTTTGGGAGAGCGGCAGACGCCGGATATTTTGCTTTGAATGCGGGATCGTATAAATAATTGGGTTCTTCAGTGGCTTCGCGCCCCTTGCCTTCAGTGTGGGCGAGGGTAAGGGGCGCGAGTAATTTTTATCAGAACTCTTTCCAGTCGCCGCCGGCCGCCGTCGCCGCTGCAGATCCGTTCGTCACGCGCTTGGGCGGGTTCACATGCACTTCCGCACGCCTTGGGGGCACCGCAACCCGCGCCGGATAGTTTGCCGCCTTCGACGGCGCGCCGGCAAGCGCATATGTTTCATCGATCTTGAACACGCTGACCACTTGCACCAGATTGACCGCCTGATCCTGCAGGGATGCAGCAGCAGCGGCGGCTTGCTCCACCAGCGCTGCGTTTTGTTGCGTGACCTCATCCATTTGGGCGATGGCCTGGTTCACTTGTTCGATGCCGGTGCTCTGTTCCTGGCTGGCGGCGGTGATTTCGTTCATGACGTCTGTCACGCGTTTGATGCTGTCCACGATTTCCTGCATGGTCGAACCGGCCTGGGTAACCAGTTTAGTGCCGATATCTACTTTGTCGACCGAATCGCCGATCAACTCCTTGATTTCCTTGGCCGCAGCGGCCGAGCGCTGCGCCAGGCTGCGCACTTCGGAAGCAACCACGGCAAAGCCGCGCCCTTGTTCACCGGCCCGTGCGGCTTCCACTGCGGCGTTCAACGCCAGAATATTGGTCTGGAATGCGATGCCGTCGATGACGCCGATGATGTCGACAATCTTTCTCGATGAGGCATTGATCGAATCCATGGTGTCGACCACCTGGGACACGACCACGCCGCCCTTGATCGCCACTGCGGATGCGGAGCTAGCCAGTTGATTGGCTTGCCGCGCGTTGTCGGCATTCTGTTTCACGGTCGAAGTCAGTTCTTCCATCGAGGCGGCGGTTTCCTCCAGCGAACTGGCCTGTTGTTCGGTGCGCGACGACAGGTCGAGATTGCCGGCTGCGATCTGGCTGGAGGCGGTGGCGATGGTATCGGTGCCGGAGCGCACTTCGCCGACGACCTTCAGCAGGCTGTCGTTCATGTCTTTCAGGGTCTGCATCAACTGGCCGGTTTCATCTTTGGTTTTTACTTCGATATGGCTGGTCAGGTCGCCGCCGGCAACGGTTTGCGCGACCTGGATCGCCGCATTCAGCGGACGGGTGATGGAGCGCGTGATCAGGTACGCGCAGACAGCGCCCAATGCAACAATCAATGCGCCCAACAGCACCATCAGCTTCAAGCTATTCTCATATAACTGGGTAATCTGGCGTCCGGTTTCATCGATGCTTTTTCTTTGCAATGCAAGGAATTCTATAACCTTGTCCTGGAAATTTTTTGTATTCGGCACGAATTCATTGTCGTAAATCCGCGCTGCTTCCTCGGGCGTGCCTGTCATCTTGACTTTCATCGTCGCGACTTTGGATTGCTGGAATTTTTCGCGCAGAACCTTGATCGTCTTGTACATCTCTTCTTCTTCGTGCGAGCTCAGGAGCTGTTCAAGCGCGTTTTGCATGCCGCCGCCTTTCTTGGCGCCGGCCTCGATTTCTGCTGCAAACGTTGTGGCTAATGATTGATCCGAGCTTTTAATAATGAACGAGGTGCGGATGGCCGCGGCGTTAATAACGGCATACCAGTCCGATACCATTCTTTCCTTGGTCAGGGGCGTTTCCATCATTTGTTGCGTCGATGCAGCAATCTGACGCATATTCCATATTCCGATGGCGGTCGAAACGATTGAAAGAAAAAGAACGATTGCGAACCCGATCCCCAAGCGCGTACCGACTTTAAGATTAACGATTTTCATTTTTATTCCTGTGCAAAGGCTGCTCTATGGGCATCGATTGGGCGGTTGCTTCATGCGATTGCCCTGTTTCACAATTCTATTGACAAGCATTCTGTCGGGCAATACTCTAGCATGTATTAAGTCGTATTAATACACTAAAAGCGACACTAAAAAGCCACACTAAAAAGCACAAGTCAGTTGGGATGATGAAATGAACCGCACGCACTTCGCGTGACGAAAAAGGGGAGGGGCTAGTGGATAGTAGAACCGTAGTGAAGCATCTTCGCTGGAAGCCGAAAGTGTCGGATTGCGTATTATTCTTGATCTGCCTGCTGTATCTCGTCCAGTATTCCGATCGCGTCAATATCGCCACTGCGGCCGATGCCATCCGCCACGATTTACACCTTTCCAATACCGAACTCGGGTTTGCGTTTTCCGCATTTGCCTACCCCTATGCCATCGCGCAGTTATTCGGTGGCTGGCTTGGCGACAAATTCGGGCCGCGCCGAATACTGGCAGGCTTTGGCCTGATCGTCGCCTGTGCATCGTTGCTGACCGGATTTGTCGGCGGTATTGTGTCGCTGGTCATATGCCGGATTTTGCTGGGGATCGGCGAATCGTCGACGCTTGCTACCGCAACCACTGCGATGGCCCGCTGGCTGCCTGCCGAACGGCGCGGACTGGGGCAAGGCATTACGCATGCGTGCGCGCGCCTCGGGAGTGCATTGACGCCGCCAATCGTGGTGCTGCTGATGACGTTCTCGAACTGGCGCGGCGCCTTCATCATTGCCGGCGTCATCAGCCTGCTATGGGTCGTGGCGTGGTACTGGTACTTCCGCGATGACCCCGCCAAACATCCGGGCATGACGCCTGAAGAGCTCGCGACGCTGCCCACGGCGCCCACAGTGCAGATAAGCAAGCAACGCGTCAAGGTCCCGGTCAGGCGTCTGTTGCGCCGAATGCTGCCGGTCACGCTGGTCGACTTTTGCTATGCCTGGACGCTGTGGGTTTTCCTGACCTGGTTGCCGTCCTTCTTTATGCACAACTATCACCTCAACCTGCGTGACTCGGCCTTGTTCACCTCCGGGGTGTTCCTGGCGGGAATCGTCGGCGACATGGTGGGCGGCGTGTTGAGCGATCACGTATACAAACGGACGGGTGATCTGCAAAAGGCGCGACGCAACGTCATCATCCTGGGCATGGGCGGCGCGCTCATCTTCCTGCTTCCGGTGATGTTCCTGACCGATCTGACGGTCGTATCGATCTGCCTGTGCATGGCGTTCTTATCGATGGAGTTGGTGATTGCGCCACTGTGGGCGGTGCCGATGGATATCACTCCCCGTTATGCAGGAACGGCAAGCGGCTTCATGAACATCGGTTTCGGCGTCGCAGGAATCACCTCGCCATTGGTCTTCGGTTTCATCATCGACAAGACGGGGAACTGGCAGCTGCCATTCGTACTGTCGATTGGTCTGCTATTGCTCGGCATGGTGCTGTCATTCTGGATGCGTCCGGACAAGCCGTTTATCGATCATGACGATTGCGCACCGGGTATCGAGACCTTGGGCATTTTGGGCGCGCAGGCATAAGCAGGCATAAGCAGGCACAACAGCATGCGGCGTGCAGCGTACCTTATGCGATGCTGGCGTGCTGGTCCGATGTGGACTGTAGGGTGTTGAAAAGCGACGCGCTGATCGGCAATGGTCCTGAAACACTCAGTTTGAATTCATAGTTCTCGGGATGAATGTAGAACGTCGAGTGTTCACGGACCTGACCGAGCGTGCAATAGGACGTGCGTTGCATGACGATGGTCGAGGCACGCGAGCGCAGGGCGAGTTCGCGACCGATTGCGCGTTTGGCTTGTTCTGCGCGGATGCGGATGTCGGCGCGGGCGATTTGCGCGGTCGTGAAGTGGTCGATCAAACCATAGATCGGATAGCGTTGCGCCTCTTCCCAGCTGACGTCGGCATTGTCCAGCCACAGATATCCATAGGCGATGGCGATGGGTTTGTTATCGACCAGATACAGGCGCTTCAGAAAATGCAATTGCGTGACGGCCTGCCCGAAGCTGGCGACGAGTTCATTGGGTGTGAGGGTCGGCGCGAACTCCAGCAATTGCGTTTGCGGCACCACCCCTTGCTTGAGCAGGACGTCATAGAAACCCTCAAGATCCCCCAACTCATGATGCATGATCTGGCTTGATACGAAGGTCCCCTTGCCTTGCTTGCGTGTGACGATTCCCTGACGGCACAACTGGTCGATGGCCAGGCGAACCGTGACGCGGCTGACTGCGAACTTCTCAACCAGATTTGCTTCGGAAGGCAGACGCGCCGACGGCGGGTATTTACCCTGTGCGATATCGCGCGCCAGTTCATCGGCGATCTGCACATACATCGCCACACTACTATGTCGATCGAGTTTCATTTGGATTCCTTGATTACGCCACGCGTGCCGACGGTATTAACTTGTATTAGCTCATATTATAGCTGTCGGTTACCGGTGCGGGCCGGCCGTGGTGGCGCAATTAGCCTTAAACTCAGCCGGGAGGACGCAGCCCGTAAGTCTGCAGCTTGGCGCGTTCGGCCGCGCTGGTAATCAGGGTGGCGAAGGCTTTGGCGCCGGCAGGTGCGTCCTTATGCATCCACAGCGAATAAGTAGAGGCCAGTTCGAACTCTTTCGGGAATGGTCCGACCAGCGCATCGGGATTGGCCTGGATGATTTCGCTCAGTTGCGTAACGGCTAAATCGGCTTTCCCGTCCAGCACCATTTGCATGGTCACGATGCCGTCCGGCGCCAGCGTGGCTTTCTTCAGCACTTCATCCTTGATGCCCAGTGCTTCAATGACCTTCATGAAATGCGTGCCGACCGTCGCGCCGCGCGAAGGGTCAGAGAACACAATGCGCGGTGCGGCAAGCAGCGCGGCCTTGAGTTTTTCCGAGGTGGAAATGTCCGGCTTCGGCTGGCCCGGTATGCCGGCCAGCCCGCCGATGGTGTCGCCCACTATTGTGGTGGTACCGTTTTTGAGCTTGTCCGATTTCACCGAAGTGCTGATCAGGGTCGCGGTGGTGATCAGCAATCCGGCGTCGGGGTCGGCCAGGAATTTCTGTTGGGCGGCGCCGGCGGTGTCGAATACCAGGGTGATTTTTTGCCCGGTGGTCTTTTCAAAGTCGGCCGCCATGCGTTCGACCGGCGATTTAACGCCGGCGGCGGCATACAGTTTCAGGTCGGCCGCAAGTACGTTGGCCGATACCGCCAGCGTCAAGCCGCTTGCAAGCAATAAACTTAAGCATTTTTTCATAGAGTGTCTCCATTATTGTTATGGTGGGCGAGCGCATTTTTGATGCGTTCAGGGTTAAACGGGTATTGCCGCAAGCGCGCCCCGGTGGCGTTGAAGATGGCGTTGCCGATGGCTGCGGCGACCGGTGTGGTGCTGGCCTCGCCGGCGCCGCACGAGCCCTGATCGGGACGGTTGATGAGCTCGATTTGCACCACTTCCGGCAGGTCTTCGAAGCGCGCGATCGGATAGGTCGACCAGTCGGTGGAGGTGACGCCGCCGCGATTGAAGGCGACTTCTTCGAACAGCGCGCGGCTCATGCCTTGTACCAGGCAGCCTTCGATCTGATTGCGCGCGCCGTCGGGATTGACGATCAGCCCGCAATCGAATGCCGCATACATATGCTTGACGCGCACCTCGCCGGTATCGCGGTTGACTTCAACATCGACCACCATGGCGGTGTAGGCATTGATGTTTTCATAGCGGCTGAACGCGAAGCCGCGTCCGCTGGCGATATGGCTGGCGGTGTCCGTCTGGGCGGTTTTGGCGGCGCCCCATTGCGCCATTTTCATGACGGCCGAAATGACATCCCGGGCCCGCTCGTCTTTCAGATATTGCAGGCGATAGGCCACCGGGTCGGCTTTGGCGGCAAACGCCAGCTCGTCCATGAAAGATTCGTTGGCGAAGGTATGCGGATAGGCCGACAGGCCGCGCAAGGATGAAGGGCGCAGCGGGCTGGAATCGTGATAGCGGATACGTACGCGCCGGTCGGGAAAGGCGTAATTTATATCCGCGTTGCGATTGCCGTTGGAGAATTCATAATGCGGCTTGTGACCGGTGAGGGTGCCGCCCAGCGTATTGCCGGGCTGCCCGCGCGGCCGCGAGCTGTGGGTGGATGTGATGTTGATGAAATCCCAGGCGAGAATATTCCCTTTGCCATCCACGCCGGCAGCCAGATCGACCACCATGGCCGGACCTTTCGGTTCCCAGCCGTGTTCGTCCTGGCGCGACCATTGCACGCGCACCGGTTTGCCGACTGCCTGCGAGAGCAGGGCGGCATCGACGGCGGCGTCGTCGGCGCCATTGTGTCCGTAGCAGCCGGAAGCTTCGGTCCAGGCCAGGCGCACGTTTTTGGCCGGAATATTCAAGATGCCTGCGAGGGTGTCGATCAGGCCGAAGCTATGCTGAGTGCCGCACCAGACCGTGGCGCTGTCGTGGCGCACATCGGCCACGCCACAGGATGGGCCGATGGAGCCGTGCATCTGAAACGGCGTGAGGTAGCTGGCCTTATAGGTTTTGGCGGATTTTGAAAAAGCGCTCTCGACGTTGCCGCTGATTTTGTCGTTCTGGGCGTGCGCCACAGGATAAGTGCGCAGTTCGCTGTGAATGTCGACGGCTTCGGCGGCATTGGCCGGCAGCGCCCATTCGACTTTCAATTGGCGTGCCGCGGCGATGGCGGTTTCTTCGCGGGCCGCAACCACGCCGACGAAATCGCCGCGGGTGACCACGCGTGCACCGAGTTTGCCGATCGAAGCGGCGTCGACCCGGATCAGCTTGGCGCCGATCGCCGCCGGCCGCACCACCCGGCCGTGCAGCATGCCGGGCAAGCGCAGATTGTGTACGTATTCGAAGGAGGCGATGGTCTTGGCAGGCAAGTCCACGCGCGGCACCGGCTGGCCGATCACGCTGTAATCCTTGATGGCCTTGAATTTCGCCTTGCCGGTTATTTTGCGATCGAAGCGTTTTCCGCCCAGCAGGTCGGCGAACGATACGCCCTTGGCCGGCGTTGCCTTGACGAATACGATGCCTTCGCGAATGCCGAGTTCATCCGGGCTGACGCCCAGTTTGGCCGCGCCCAGTTCAAGCAGAACGGCGCGCGCTTCGGCGGCGGCCTGACGCAATTGCGGCTGGCCCATCTGGGTCGTTTTGCTGCCGGTGGTGGTGCCTTGATCGGGCACGATGGCGGTATCGCCCATGATCATGGAAATACGCGACATCGGGCAATCGAGCTCTTCGGCCACCGCCTGCGACAGGCTGGTTTGCACACCTTGGCCGAGTTCCACTTTGCCGCAGAACACGGTGATATTGCCGTTGGCGCCGATCGCCAGCCAGGAATCGAGGCCGTTATAGAGCGCCTGTTTTTCCGGCGGCGTTGCGGTCTGGGCCGAACTCAGGACCGGAAATGCGAAGGAGATGACGATGGCGCCGCCGGCTTGCAGAAAGCCGCGCCGGGAAGGGTGGCTTGGCGCATCGGACGTAGCGCAGACAGGGCTGGCGCCAGGATTGGGCGTGAGCGTATTCATACTCATACTGTTTCTCCCCGCATCACCGCTGCCGCGCGTTTGACCGCGCGCATGATCCGCAGGTGGGAGCCGCAGCGGCACAGGTTGCCGTTGAGCGCGGACCGGATTTCGGCGTCGTTAGGGTTTTTGTTGGCGGCCAGCAGGGCGGTAGCCGCCATCACCATGCCGTTGAGGCAATAGCCGCATTGGCCGGCTTGTTCGGCGATGAAGGCCGCTTGTACCGGATGCATTTCATCTGCCGTGCCGATGCCTTCAATAGTGGTGATTTTGCGGCCGGCCAAGGCGCTGACCGGCATGACACAAGAGCGGATCGGCTGGCCGTCGAGGTGCACTGTACAGGCGCCGCACTGGCCCAGGCCGCAGCCGAATTTGGGGCCGTTGAATTTGAGATCGTTGCGCAGTGCATACAGCAGCGGCGCTTCCGGCGCGATGTCCACCGACTGCTGGCGCGAATTGATATTGAGTGTGAATTTCACTGGTTTCCTCAGGGATCGTTTTCAGGTCGCAGCTATTGCGATCTGCATTGCCCAATTTCGCATTTTCGTTTTTTAGAAAATGGGCAAGAAATTTTTGTTCTTCAAGTATGTCGTTGAATGCATTCATGTTTTTGCTGTGGTGCAGCAAACCGGTCTCCGATGCAAGACTGGCAAGATGCTATCGATTCGAAATTTGGAAGTCAATTTACAACGGGTATTTACGTAGTGGTACGTATGTAGTTGTATTTTGGATGCAATTTAGGGAAAAGGAAATTGATATTGATCGTTAAATAATTTCCTGTGTTAGATTTGCGCCATAACAATAATTCGCGCCATAACAATAAAGGCGGCTATGGAGACTCGGCCTGAACTAGAAGGGTATCTTCCCGGATGCCTTCGCATCGCGTTCGCGCTTACATGAAGCGGCGACAGAAATCATTGCGAGTAGCGCCTCTTATATTGGTGCTGGCTGCGATTGACTACACGCTGGCCATCCAAGCCGTTGCATCTTACGACGGATCGTAATTATGTTCAATTCAGCCAATGTCAACATTCTCTTGGTGGACGATCACCCGTTAGTGCGGGACGGCTTGCGGGCGTGTCTGGAAGCGGTGCCGCACTTCAATGTGATCGCCGAAGCCGATAGCGCCGATCAGGCCTTATATTGCGCTGCCTCCAAGAATATCGATCTGGTGCTGATGGATATCAATCTCAATGGCATGAACGGCATCGACCTGAGCGCCTGTTTCAAGAAGCTGCACCCGGAAATGGCGGTACTTATATTGAGCATGCACGACAAGGCCGAATACGTAGTCCAAACAATTCAGTCCGGCGCGCGCGGCTATGTGCTCAAGGATGCATCCTCCACCGACATCATCAATGCAATCGATACCGTTATGGCGGGAGGTTTGTACTACAGTGAGGGATTGTCGAAACAGCTGATGCCGGTAATGCAGCTGACCCCGCGCGAGAAAGAAATACTGCAGCGCATCGCCACCGGAAAATCGAACAAACATATCGCGCGGGACCTCAATCTCAGCTTTCGCACCGTCGAGACGCACCGCTTGAATATCAAGCGCAAACTTGGCATCGAAGGCCAGGCCGATCTGATCCGCTTTGCATTGGCGCAGACGGTGGCCAGATAAAGGACAAAATCCCGCTACGTCAGCAGATGTAGCGGGGCTTGAAGATATACAGCGAAACGATTAAGCGAAACGATTATATGTTTCGCTTAATTTTTCGCTTAATCTTTCGCTTTAATCCTTATTTAGTGCCGTAAACCAGAATACAACCATCGCAAGTCCCGGCCGATTTTGGCGTTGGCAAGAACACATGGCCGTTCGCGTCATTGGCTGCGACGGAATGGGTATTGCCGCCAGTAGGGATACTCTGCAAAAGGGTATTGGTCTTGGCATCGATGACGCCCAGAACAGGACCGTTAGGCATTTGGCGGCCAGTAATGTAGTACTGCCCATTCTTGGCATTGTAGGCAACTTCATCAGCGGCCCCCATTTCGGCTATTCGGGCCACTACCGCACCGGTATCCGCATTGAGAACGATCGATACTGGCTTCAGCTTGGATTTTTTGCCGCCCGCGTTGCAGCCGATAATCAGATCATGGCCAGGGCCCTGCGCCAGTCCGGCAGGCTCGCAGTCGGCGACCTTCATTATCTTGGTGATTTTGCCTTTCACGGGATCGATCATGGCAATTCCACCCATTCCCTCCTCACCCTTGAGTTGCGGAATTGCGGTCAGGAAGATGCCTTTCGGCCCGTAATAGATGGACTGTTCAAGACCATCCGTAGCCTCCGGGAGGTCGATTTTTTTGATGATCTTATGTCCCGGCTTGGTCGAAATCAGGGTCAGGAACGGTGGATCTTCGGCATCGTTGGCGATAATAAAGATTTTGTTCTTCGGATCGTAGGCCACTTCATCGGCGCGGTTTTTGCCGCCGGTTGCAATCGTATCGACGATCTTGTTGGTTTTGAGGTCGATGACTTTCACAGTACTGTCGCCGTCGCCCACCCATGCCTCATTGCCAATGACGACAACACCGTTGGGGCCGCCCGAATCACCCCCTTTGCCGATGCCGACGAAACCCGGGATCTGCGCGATGAATTTGCCGGTTTTCGCATCAACGACATCCAGCGCGTTGTTGGTGCGATCGGCCAGATAGTAGCGGTTGTTTTTTTGGTCCATATAGCTGATGTCGAATGACTCCAATCCAGCGCCGGGCACCTTGATTTTGTCTATCACCTTGAGTTCCGCGGCGCAGACCTGGCCCACCAGAACGCAAGAAAGCAGGCTGCTCAACAATGCGAGCGATTTAATATTATGTTGCATAAATATCATCCTTTTTAAATGTTTTGTGAGGCGTGTATCCGGCACGCCGGCACCTTGAACTCCGGCGCCGACGTGCTTGGGAAGCGGTATTTAGAATGTGTGATTAACACCGAGGGTGTACTCGGTAGTGCCGGGCGCGTCCCCGGTCATATAAAGCAGCGTGCCGTTTTGATTGTGGACATGCGTATATGCGGCATATAGCGTGGTCCGTTTGGACAGGAAGTACTCGTAGGAGATGGCGTATTGTTGTGCATTGTTATTCGCGGCCGTCTGGTCTTTTGCCCGTATATACGTCGCACCGACAGCACTGGTCACGCCGATCGGCACACGGATGCCGACCAGAGCAACGTTGTATTTGGTATCGGGCTGATCGCTACCGGGGCCGCGATTGACTTGATATCCAGCAGTCGCTTTTAAGACGCCAAAGTCGTACGCACCGCCGAGGAAGGTATTGTGGGCGGCATTTGTTAAATTGGCGCCATTTTGATCGTTGCGAACCAGCTTGATGACCACCGGCCCATTGGTATAGGTGATCAATCCCTCAGTTCCGCGGCTAGTAATGTTTTGCGGCAAGGCATACGAGACGGAGCCGGAAAACCCGGCGAATGTCGGCGAATCGTAGCGGACGTTGTTGCTCCTGCGAGTACCGCCTCGGGTGAACATATTGTCATTGCCGCCGCCGATCCCGTCCTGCGTATCGAAAAAGTCGATTGCGGAGTAAGACAGCGTATACATGCGCCCTAACGTAGCGGTACCGAAGCCGCCGGTAAAGCCGACATAGGCCTTGCGGCCGAAGATTGTGCCAGCTTGGGTTGCTGCACCGTTATTCGAATTAAAACCGTCTTCCAATACGAAAATCGTGGACAGACCGCCACCGAGATCTTCGCTGCCCATAAATCCTAAGCGGGATGCTCTTAAGCCGCCGTTCACCATCTGGGTAACGTTTGCGCCGTTAGCCATGCCGGTTTCATGGACGATAGCTGTGTCTATCTGACCATAAATTGTGACCGAGCTTTGTGCATGCGCGACAGTTGATAATGCCGAGCAAATCACCAGGGTAGAGAGTGCTATCTTTTTCATTCAATTTGCCTTTATTGTAGTTTTTGAAATACACATTAAGTCTCACTTGGTGCTCATTGCTCACCGTCGCAGCAGCGTCTTGCCCGCAGGCGTGGAAACGCCGGCATCAAGCGCCGCTGCGGCGGTGACATTATTAGAAACTGTGCTTATGAAAGCCTTGGGAGGCGGCGATGCGCAACTAAGAACGGTTGGTGCGCGCCACTTGGCTGGGTGACTTCAACGGCGTTCGCCGTCTACGATCGTTTGAATGTTTCAATCAGGTCTCCTGGTTTTTTGAAAATGCTTTAAGCACTTATTTATATTGTTCTACCGTCGGAGGGTTGGATCTATGCCGCAAATTTCCCTCACGCGCGTTAGGAGCACGATAGCAAGTCGACATTTACAAGTCCATTGAAACGGCCACGTACGTGGTGGTACTTATACCCGTATACCGCTGCAGGCATGCCGCTGCATTGCGGATGGGGAGGTGTTCAGAGATCGGATGCAAAAAAAACGGCCCAATCGCAGTGCTGCGATTGGGCCGTTCACGCCGTTTAATGGGCGCTTTTTTTTCTTATATCTTTAAGCCGTTTTGCTCAGCGAAGGGTTCAGCTCTCCGCGTTTGCCCAACAACAATTGGATCACGGAAGCGACAACGATGTTCAGCGCCAGCGCCAGCAGACCGGTGTAGACCGTATAGCTGTCGCCGCCGATTACCATCGTATGCACCGGTTTGATGCCATCGGCGTATGCCAGGTAGCTGCCGCCTGCCAGACCGACAGCCCAGCCGGTCAGCAGTGCGGGCGCGCGGAACCAGCCGAAGAACAGGCCGAACACAACAGCAGGGAAGGTCTGCAGAATCCAGACGCCGCCCAGCAATTGCAGATCGAGCGCGAACTTGGTCGGCAGGAACAGAATGAAGAGCAGCGCACCGACTTTTACCAGCAATGATACTGTTTTAGCAACTTTCGCTTCACCGGACGGGGTAACGTTCGGGTTGACGTAAGGCTTCCAGAAGTTGCGGGTAAACAGATTGGCCGCACCGATCGACATCACGGCAGCAGGCACCAGTGCACCGATGGCGATTGCAGCGAAAGCGAATCCGCTGAACCAGCTTGGGAACAAGGCGTTGAACAGCGCCGGCACGACATCGTTGTTGTTGGTGATGTGCAGGTTGGCGCCGTATGCCATGAAGCCGAGCAGGGCGATCAGACCGAGCAGCACGGTGTAAGCCGGCAGGAAGACGGCATTCTTGCGAATGGTGTCAGCGCTTTTCGCGGCAAAAATACCGGTCAGTGTGTGCGGATACATGAAAGCGGCCAATGCGGAGCCCAGCGCCAAGGTCGCGAACGGCAGGATTTGCGCCGATTTCAGTGTCAATCCGGTGGCGCCGCCTTTGATTGCGAATGCGTCGCTTGCTGCCGAGAAGACGTGTGCGTAACCGCCCAGTTTCATCGGTACCATCACCACTGCCACCAGTACCACGATGTAGATCATCAAGTCTTTGACGAAGGCGATCAGCGCCGGTGCGCGCAGACCTGCAGAGTAGGTATAGAGCGCCAGAATCACGAAAGCGGCAGCCAGCGGGAATTCACCGCCCAGACCGAGCGCCTTGATCACGACTTGCATACCGACCAGTTGCAGCGCGATGTAAGGCATGGTGGCGAGCACGCCGGTGAGCGCAACTGCGAACTCAAGCGGACGCGAATTGTAACGGCCAAATACCACGTCGCCGGCTGTGACGTGACCGGCTTTGTGCGCGGCCTTCCACAGTTTCGGCATGATGACGAAGACGACCGGATAGACGATGATCGTGTATGGCAGCGCGAAGAAACCATAAGCGCCGACGGCATAGACCAGCGCCGGCACGGCAATCACGGTGTAAGCGGTGTAAAAGTCGCCGCCGACCAGGAACCATGTGATCCAGGTGCCGAACTGACGTCCGCCCAGGCCCCATTCGTCGAGACTTTTCTCGCCCTTGTTGGTATTGCCGCTCTGCCAGCGCGATGCGGCAAAGCCCATCACTGTCACCAGCAAGAAGAAAAAGACGAAGACACTGAGTGCCGTCCAGTTGATTTCAGTAGGCATTATTCGTCTCCCTTGCGTGCATTGTGACGGTACACAATCCAGATGATCAGCGAGGTCAGAGGAACCCACGCCAGTTGATACCAGTAAAAGAAGGGGAAGCCGAATAGCACCGGCGACTCAAAATTGTAAAACGGCAAATACAGCAAGCCGATGAAAGGCAGTAGAAGCAAAGCCCACATGGCGACTCCTTAATGATTAATTGATTGGTGAAAGTCGAATAGCGATCGAACAACGAAAGAACGTGATGTCAAGTCAAAGTCTAAGTCTAAGTTAAATCAAGTCGAGGGTCTTGGCCGATAGCAGCCAAGACCTTCGATTTATGCCCAGATCAGAGAGTACCTTCCTGGATCTTGTTGCGGATGATGCCGATACCGGAGATTTCGGTTTCCATGATATCGCCAGGGTGCAGGAATTCCTGCGGTTTGCGCGCAAAACCGACGCCGGACGGTGTGCCGGTGGCGATGATGTCGCCCGGTTCCAAGGTCAGGCCGCGCGACAGCTCGGCGATGATGCGAGGAATCTTGAAATACATTTGCATGTAGCTGGCATTCTGTTTTTCAGCGCCGTTGACGCGGCTGATGATGCGCATATCCTTATCCAGCTTGACGCCGCCGGCAGTCACGATCCATGGGCCCATCGGGCCGTGGCCGTTCAGGCTCTTGCCCTTGAACCATTGGCCGCCGTGCAGTTTTTGCTGCACATCGCGCGCTGTGGTGTCGTTGTAGACCGAGTAGCCGTAGACGTAGTCCATGGCGACTTCTTCAGGAATATTCGTGCCGCCTTTGCCGATGATCACTGCCAGTTCGGCTTCCCAGTCGACCATGTTGGAGTACGACGTGTCGTGCATGATGGTGCCGAACGGGCTGTTCATGGTATGCGTGCCCTTGGTGAAAAAGACCGGATGATCCGGCAGTTTTTCGACCACGGTGTCCTGGCGATTGGCTTTGCCTTCTTCGAAGTGATCCAGATAATTCCAGCCGACGCAGTAGATGTTGCGGTCAGGACGTGGAATCGGCGACAGGAACTGCGCGTCGGCCAATACCGGCAAGCCTTTTTGATGCGCTGCATGCGCTGCGATGGCGGTAACTTGCGCCAGACCGGCATCGCCGCTGGCGATCAGGTTCAGCACAGTGCTGGGGTCGAAGCTCAGTTTGACTTTTTGCTGACGTGCGGCAGCTTTGATGTCGATCAGGTGGCCATCGTCGGTGACGACGACGACGGTTGGCTTACCGTTCTTGCTCAGAAGCACGGTTGCCAGGCGAATCCCGGTCGAGCCGACCAGCGGCGGGACCGATTTGATTTCTGCGCCACTGTTGGCGGTTTGGGCCGAAGCCATGCCTTGCGTGCCCATCAAGATGCCGCCGACTGCTGCGGAGGCACTGACCTTCAATAGATTGCGACGGTTATTGTCCATCTGTCTTCTCTCTCTTTGTTTTTAACTGTTTATAAAAAAATGGAAGAACCGGTTAGCGCTGTCTTGAACAAAATGACAGCGCTCGCCGATCGGTGATACGACGGGTACTCGGATAAGGCTTACGCTTTGGCAGGATGATCTTTGGCGCCGATGTCGATGGCCGGCGGCAGCGTCAGGAAAGCCTGCACCGCCCATAAGAATCGCTCACGGTTCACGCCGAGCATGGCGGTGTGCGCCAGGCCGGCGAGCTTGACCATCTGTTTGTCCGGGTTCGGCAATTGCGAGTAGAAATCGATGATGTCGGCATCGACTGCGATGCCGTCGTGCTGGCCGCGAATAATCAATACCGGGCATTTGATTTTGGTCGCGTCCACCACCGGCAGCTTGGTGACCATATCGACGTAGGTGCCGTTAGGCACCGTGTCGCCGTATTTCAGCTCTGCTTCGGTGACCATGTCGCTGATCATCGGTTCTGCCGCGCCGACTTCGTCGCGGGTGAAAACGGTGCTGTAGAACGCTGCATCGACTTTGCGGACATTGCTTTTGAGCAGATTAGGCAGTGTCTTGCGGCGTTTGGCCAGCTCGGGCGAACCTTTGCCGGTGTAGACGAATGCGTCCAGCATCAGGCTCGACACTTGATCCGGATAGGCCATGGTGAAGGCGGCGGCGCGCAACGAGCCCGACGATTGGCCGAAGAAAGCTGCCTGGCGTTGCCCGGTGACCTTGGTGACGATTGCCATTGCGGCCTTCAAGTCTTCCGCGCCGCTGGCGATGTCGGAGAAGCTCGCAGTACGGTCTGAATGGCCGTAGCCTTCATGATCCATGGTCCAGACGTCGAAACCCAGGCGTGCAAAATAGTCCATCATCGAATAGTTGATCCGATTCGGGACTTGCAGGTCGTACATGGTTTTGGAAGAGTAGGAGGAGCCGTGGACCAGGAACAGTACGGCTTTCGGTGCGCCGTTAGGCGTCGTGTTTTTGCGGTAGACCCATAGCTTTACGCCATTTTTCTGCGCCCAGTATTCTTCTGCATAGACTGGTTGATTACCGTCCGAGGAGCCGGAGGTCGAAGCGGAGCTTGCCGCGTTCGCCCGCGATATCGGCAACATGGCCGCAGCAACGGTGCCGGCGCCTGCCACGCCTAGCGATTTCAGCAGCGCACGCCGCCCACCGTCGTGATTAGTCTTGTTCAAGTGCGTCTCCTCTGAGTGTGAAATATGCTTCAAAGCATTTATTTTTATGTGATCTAAAGCATAAATCAAGTTGTTGCGCGGCCAGCCGGAATGATCCAGATCGACCCCCGACGCAATATCGGCATGATCCTATCGATTCGAAATGGAGAAGTCAATTTAAAACAGCGCTTAAGTATTGCTACGCATAAGTGGCCTACCAGAGGCGTTAGCGTGTCATATTTTGCGGAAATGGCGCTTGGCGTGCGCTAATCGGCGGACGGGGCCTGTGTTAAAAATAACGTCCTGTGGTAGATTGCGGGCATCAGGATAAAACAGGCCGCAATGGCTTGAAATCACTTCCTGCTTTTGTTTATTTATGGCACGCCCGAAGCATGAAGTTGCGACAAAAAATCATTTTGCTGGCAATTGCGCCTCTTATTGTGGCGTTGTGCGCGATCGTGTTTGCGGTGCACTATCAGGCCAATATTCTTGCCAAACAATATCGGGCCACCGTCGAGGCGGCTTATCTGACTTCCAAAAAGGAAGAATTACACCATTATGTGACGCTGGCCACGCATGCCATCGCCCCTCTTTACGACTCCGGCAAAAACGATCCCGCGACGTTGGCGGCAGCCAAAGAGATCCTTTTCAAGTTGGATTACGGCGAGGATGACGGCTATATCTTCATCTACGATCAGCAGGGCACCAGTTTGATGCATCCGCGCCAGCCGGATCTGGTCGGCCGCGATCTGTCCAATATGGAAGTCGGGGGCAGTGTGCCGATCCGGCGCTTGCTGGCGCGCGCCAAGGCGGGCGGCGGTTTCGAGAGTTATCTATGGGAAAAGCCGCCGACCGGCAAGGTAACCCCCAAACTCGGCTATGTCGTGCCGTTGCAACGCTGGGGCTGGATGCTGGGAGCAGCCTTGTATCTGGATGATGTCGATGGGGCGCTGGCCAAGATGGATACCCAGATTGCCGGCAATATCGATACCACCATGCTTTGGATTACCGGTATCGCAATTGCGGCTTCCCTGATTATTACGCTGACCGGGCTGGCATTGAACGTGAGTGAATCGCGCGTTGCCGATGCGAAACTCAAGGTGCTCGCGCAACGGGTGGTGCGATCGCAGGAAGATGAGCGCGCCCGTTTGTCGCGTGATTTGCATGACGGCATCAGTCAATTGCTGGTGTCGGTCAAGCTGCAGATCGAGTCCGGTATCGCCAAATTGGCGCATGTGCTGGCGCCGGAGGCTTCGGCTGCGGCCAATGCCTCATTCGGACGTGCCGCAACACAGTTGAACGATGCCTTGGGCGAAGTCAGGCGGATCTCGCATGATTTGCGTCCGGCTTTGCTGGACGATCTGGGGCTGGCTGCAGCGCTGGCGCATTTGACGCACGAATTTGCCGGTATTGCCGTCATCACGGATACATTCGAAAGCACCGGCGCCACCGAGCATTTAAATGCTGTCAGCAAGACGGTATTGTTCCGTATCGCGCAGGAAGCGCTAACCAACGTTAAACGCCATGCATTTGCGACGGCTGTCAAAGTCAGCCTGGACGGTAGCGCCAATACGGTGACGCTGCGGATCCGCGATAACGGTACTGGTTTCGATATCGCCGGCGTCGCGCAAAATCCGAAGCACGGTATCGGCTTGCGCAACATGCATGAGCGGCTTGAGTCTATTGGCGGCAAGCTCGACGTTCTTTCCTCGGCCGACGGCACCACTGTCATTGCCACTATTGCCAATATTTAAGCGCCATCATGTTCAATCCTGACATTATTCATATTCTCCTGGTCGACGACCATCCGCTGGTACGCGACGGGCTGCGGGCCCGCCTGGAAACGGTGCCCAATTTTGCGGTAGTGGCCGAGGCCGCTTGCGCCGAGCAAGCGTTGGAGCATGCCGCCAGGAGGAACATTCATTTGGTGCTGATGGATATCAATCTGGGCGGCATGAGCGGGATTGAATTGACGGCGCAATTGACGGCTTCGTATCCAGAGGTCGCGGTACTCATATTGAGCATGCACGACAAGGCGGAATATGTGCGGCAAGCCATTCAGGCCGGTGCGCGCGGTTATGTACTCAAGGATGCACCGGCCACCGATATCATCAGCGCTATTTATACCGTTATGTCGGGTGGTAATTACTATAGCGAGGGATTGTCCCAACAATGGGCGCCGGCATCGTTATTGACGCCGCGCGAGAAGGAAATCCTGCAACGGATCGCCACCGGAAAATCGAACAAGCACATTGCGCGCGATCTCGGGCTCAGTTTTCGGACGGTCGAGACGCATCGCTGGAATATCAAGCGCAAATTGGGCATTGAAGGGCAGGCCGATCTGATTCGCTTTGCGCTGGAACAGACCGTGGCTAATTAATTAGTGCGCTGTACCGTTCACCAGAGGCGTTCTGCTCGTCCTACTCGTAATGCTTGCTTTTCGGGTCGGCGTTTAATGTGTTGCTGACCGAAAATTGTTCTGCATATTCGGCTCTTCGGGCTTGATCCGATTCGATCAATAATTTATAGCGGGTTTCCGATACACGCTGCTGCAACACCGCTGCGTAGCGTTCCCTTTGCAGCCATTCGATAATAAACGAGGTCAGTAGAACGATGCCGGTATAGACCAGAATAAGATAAAAATCCATGAGGTTTATGCCGTTCACACTATAAAAGGGCTTACGGAAAAAAAACATCGCAGTCGGAATGCTGAAGCATAACAGCACCATCGAATAGGCGAAGCCATACAGATAACACATCACGATGCAGTTGACCGTAAAGAACAGCATCGAAAGCGATTCGTTCAGAAAAGGCGAAAGCAATTGGCGCAAAGCGAAGGCGGCCAGGAAACCGATCGTACAGATTGCCACTGGACGCATGCCGCCCAGTTTCCAGCGTTTGGCGTTTTTAAGTCGGATCAATTGCATGATGGTTTTCGGCGCCGGTAAAATAATGCGGTTAAGCGTATCCATGGGGTGCAGTAATTTTCATTCTGTTCTTCCGCGCCGATCTTTCAGCGCCGAGCTGTGCGCCAGGTCTCTGAGCGAGAGGTCGTTGCCGTGCGCCCCTATATTCCGTTTCAGAAATTGAATGGCTTCATTGGTGACGATTTCGCGCTCGTTATCGACGGTGATGATGTGGTAGCAGTCGCCCAGCCAGATTATTTTCCGGACTTCGGAGCGGATATCCTGCAAGATCAATTCGGCATTTTTCGGCGAAGCGGTTTCATCGTCGATCGAATGGATGATCAGTGTATTGGCGCTGACCAAGGGCAAAGTCTGGCGCACAAAGCGCATTAGTTTCTGGGCTGCCCACAGCTGTCTGGCCGGAATTGCGGTAGCGCCGACCGCTGCCACCCCGTCTTTTTTCAATGCGCTGGCGACGCGCCGCCGCATGTCCGTATTCTTGATGCCGTAAGGGTCGCTTTCTTTATAGAGCCAGTTGCGGTAGCCGAACCAGTACGGAATGCGCATCAGCTTGTGATACCAGGGGATCGACCAGCCATCGTAATACAGCACCGGCGACAGCAGGACGATGCTGAGCAATTCGGTGCTGCGTGCGGCCACCGCCAGCGCCAGTGTCGCACCCATGCTGAGGCCGCAGATCGAGACGGTTTTGAATTCTTCCTTTAATCGCAGCACTTTGCTTTCGACAGCGGCGCACCAATCAATCCAGTTGGGGGTAAGCCCGGGCTCGACCAATGCCGCGGAATAGTGCGGAATATTCATGACGACCACGGTGCAATTGATTTTTTTCAGTGCTTTAGGAATCGTGCCGAGTTCCAGAACCGAGCCGCACAAACCATGCAGCAGAATCACCGCATGTTCGCCCAGGCGTGCAGTGTGCCGTTCCTGTAAATATTCGTTGCGTGTTTTGTAATCCATAGTGATCGATTATGCCGTTTGCCGGGTTCCTGTGCTATTAAAACCTACTATCTGCCTGTTTCTATAAGCGCAAGGACTGAAAACATCGCTCGATGACAGATGATAAACTCCAATGCCCATGTATGAAATGGGTTCTGTTTCAATGCCGGTTTTATAGGAAGCGCATGTTCGATTTTTCAAAATGGGCTGATGCTTATATTGCGGGCGCCTTTGCCGGATTCG
>JAQGNR010000243.1 GCA_028291765.1 Herbaspirillum sp. | reverse complement strand
GGCGGCCTTCGGCCCCCTCCCTTCTTTACCTTACTGCGCACAAACATCCGCCACAGCCCGCAACAGTCCGCCTTGCCCTTAATTTCGCAACAAGCCTCTTAGTAACGGAAGATGGCGCGCGGTCGGGTAAAATCACGCCATTCCATTTTTGAACGTAGTTATGCATATTCATATTCTCGGTATTTGCGGCACCTTCATGGGCGGCCTTGCGGTGCTGGCCAAGCAGGCCGGACATACCGTTACCGGCTGCGACGCCAATGTGTACCCGCCGATGAGTACGCAACTCGAAGCACAAGGCATAGAGCTGATCCAAGGTTTCGATCCGGAGCAGATTAATCTGGCGCCGGATTTATACGTGATCGGCAATGTCGTTTCGCGCGGCAATCCCCTGATGGAAGAAATTCTCAATCGGGGTTTGCCGTATACCTCGGGGCCGCAATGGATCGGCGAACATATCCTGCACGATAAATGGGTGTTGGCTGTCGCCGGCACGCACGGCAAGACCACAACATCGTCGATGCTGGCCTGGATTCTGGAAGATGCCGGTTATGCGCCGGGCTTCCTGATCGGCGGCGTGCCGCTCAATTTCGGTATTTCGGCGCGGCTGTCGGGGGCTGCATTGGATACGACTTCGGATTCCATGTTTTTTGTCATCGAAGCCGATGAATACGATACCGCCTTCTTCGACAAACGCAGCAAATTCGTCCATTACCACGCCAAGACGGCGATTCTGAACAATCTCGAATACGATCACGCCGATATATTTGCGGATCTGGGCGCCATCGAAACGCAGTTTCATCATCTGGTGCGCACCGTGCCGGGGATCGGCCGCCTGATCGTCAATGACCGCGAACCGGCCTTGCATACCGTGTTGGCGCGCGGCTGCTGGAGCGAAAACGAGTGGTTCGGCGTGCAAAATCCGGCGACGGATTCAAATCCGCAAGGCTGGGCATTGACAACGCATGAAGACGACAGCTTCGACGTCCTGTTGAACGGCGCAGTGCTTGGCACTGTGGTGTGGGCGCTCGGCGGCGAGCATAACCGCATGAACGCCCTGGCTGCGATCGCGGCCGCCCGCCATGTCGGCGTGCCGCCGGCGCAAGCGATTGCGGCGCTGGGTCGTTTCGAGAACGTCAAGCGCCGCATGGAATTGCGCGGCAACGTCAGCGGGGTTGCGGTGTACGACGATTTTGCGCATCATCCGACCGCGATTGAAACTACTGTCGCCGGCTTGCGCAAGAAAATCGAGGCCGAACAAGGGAAAGGACAAGGGCAGCGGCAGGGACGTATCCTGGCGGTACTGGAGCCGCGTTCCAATACGATGAAGCTCGGCATCATGAAACAAGCGCTGCCCGACAGCTTGCGCGGGGCCGATCTGGTCTTCGGCTACGGCGCCAAAGGCAGCGGCAAGGATGCGTTGGGCTGGGATCTGGCTGCCGCATTGGCGCCGTTGGGCGCGGCGGCGCAAAGTTTCGATGATCTTGGTCAACTGGTGCAGGCGATTGTCGCTGCAGCCCGGCCCGGCGATCATATTCTGGTGATGAGCAACGGCGGTTTCGGCGGCGTGCATCAAAAGATTCTCGACGCGTTGCCGGCATGATTTTATATTTGCACGGTTTTCGTTCGTCGCCGCATTCGGCCAAGGCGCAAATCATGGCGCGGCGCATGGAACAACGCGGGCTGGCGGATCAATTTTACGCACCGCAATTGCCGGCATCGCCCGAAGCGGCGATGGCACTGGTGCTGGCATGGGTGGCGCGCCAGAATGATGGCGCGCATGATAGCAATGGCGATGTGCCGGAAACCCTGAGCATCGTCGGCTCATCGCTGGGCGGATTTTATGCCACCTGGCTGGCGCAGCGGCTGGATTGCCGCGCCGTGCTGCTTAATCCGGCCGTTCAGCCGCCGCGCGATTTGCAGCAATATGTCGGCATCAGCACGCAATACCATTCAGAGGAGCCGTTTGAATTCAAGGCTGAGTATATGGCCCAATTGCGGGCCCTGACGGTGCCGGCCATTACCCGGCCGGAACGTTATTTTTTAATTGCCGCAACCGGCGACGAGGTGCTCGATTGGCGTGAAATGGTGGCGCATTACCCCGGCGCCCGGCAACACGTCATCGACGGCAGCGATCACGGCATCAGCGAGTTCGAGGACTATGCGGATGAAGTACTGGCATTTTGCGGCATCGCGCCGCAACCATCCCAGGCGCCGCTGCACCCCCGCGGTTAATTCGTGATTAATAACTATCGATTTTTCCGGTCGCGGCGCATTGCCGACGATCGTTCATAACAAATAAAGTGTGCAATGAATTTACTTTTTGAAGAGTCCGGCGATTTTAAAGCGGGTGTCATGTTCTCCCAGCAGGGCGAGTCCTATCAGGTTGAAATGGCATCCGGCAAGCGCACCAAAATCAAGGCGCGCGACGTATTGTTGCAATTTGCCGCGCCGACACCGGTTGTGCTGCTCGAGCAGGCGCAACAGCTGGCCGGCGAAATCGATCTCGATTTTTTATGGGAAGTCGCCGGCACGGAAGAGTTTGCTTTCGTCGATCTCGGTACCGAATATTTCGGCCATGCGCCGTTGCCGCACGAGGCAGCCGTTTTATTGTTCCGCTTGCACGGCGCGCCGATTTATTTTTATAAAAAGGGTAAAGGCCGTTATAAAGCAGCGCCGGAGGAATCGCTGAGAGCAGCGCAGGCCGGTCTGGAAAAGAAAAAGCTGCAAGCGCAATTGCAAGCGCAATACGTGGAAGAATTGAAAGCCGGACGTTTGCCGCCGTCGATGCAGCCGTTGGCGCTGCAACTGTTATTCAAGCCCGATAAGAACGGTATCGAATACAAGGCGCTCGATGCCGCCTGCAAGGAACTGCAGACTTCGCCGCAGCGTTTGATGCTGACGGTCGGCGGAATTGCGTCGCCGAAGCAATTGCATTACGCGAAATTCCTCTATGAATTTTTCCCGAAGGGGACCGGTTTTCCCGAGCTGGCGGTAGCGCCGCCGCCGCTCTTGCCGGTGGCCGATGTGCAGGCATTTTCAATCGATGACGTAACCACGACCGAAATCGATGATGCCTTGTCGGTGACCACGCTGGCCGACGGCATGATACGGGTCGGCATTCATATCGCCGCGCCGGGGCTGGGCATCCAACGTGATGATGCGATCGATGCGATTGCGCGTCATCGCATGTCCACGGTCTATATGCCGGGCGAAAAAATCACGATGCTGCCGGATAACGTGGTGGAAGCCTTTACGCTGGATGCAGGCAAGACCTGCGCAGCATTATCGTTATATGCCACGCTGGACCCGACCGATTGGTCGCTGATTTCAACCGAAACCCGGGCCGAGACCGTGCCGATCAACGCCAATTTGCGGCACAACGATCTGGATGCGCTGGTCACCGAAGAAGCGTTGGCCGACGGGAGCGGCGATTATCCGCACAAGGCCGATATCGCTGTGCTGTGGCAATGGGTGCAGGTGCTCGAAAAAGGGCGCATGGCCAAACGTGAAGCGTTCGGCTTGCGGCCCGAGCAAACCAATCGGGTCGATTTCAATTTTTATGTCGAAGACGATGTCGTGGCCATTACGCGCCGCAAACGGGGCGCGCCGCTCGACAAGATCGTCGCGGAATTAATGATTTTCGCCAATAGCAGCTGGGGTAAATTGATGGCCGATCACGGCGTGCCGGGCATTTATCGGGCGCAGGGCGGCGGGAGCGGCGCGTGGCCGGCCAAGATGGCTGTGCGCATGGTGACGCACGCCGCACCGCATCAGGGCCTCGGCGTGGATCAATATGCATGGAGCACCTCGCCGCTGCGACGCTATACCGATCTGGTCAATCAATGGCAGATTCTGGCCTGCATCGAGCATGGCGTGACGGCGCCGCTGGTAGCGCCCTTCAAGCCGCGTGATGCCGATCTGTTTGCGATCGTCTCCGCGTTCGATGCGGCCTATGGCGGCTATGCCGATTTCCAGAATACGATGGAGCGTTATTGGTGCTTGCGCTGGCTGGCGCAGGAGCAGGCCAAGCTGGTCGATGCCGTCGTGCTCAAGGACGAGATCGTGCGCCTGACCGATTTGCCGCTGGTCATTCGCCTGCCCGGCATGCAGCAGGTTGCACGCGGCGTGCAGGTCAAGCTGGATCTGGTGCGCTGGGATGAGATCGATCTGACGATTGAAGCGCGTCTGCTGGATGTGCCGGTGGCGCAGACCGGAGAGGTACTCGACGTGGGTGAAGATCTGGATGATATCGAGGACGAAGATGCTGCTGCGACTGCGATCGCCATCGTTGCGGCCGAATCTGAAATTGAGGCCGGACTTGAAGGCGAAGAAAAACAGAACGATGGCAATAATTCGGCAGTAGACTCTGCATCGGAAGCATGATGCAGGCGGGGGAAATCGGCTTATATCGTAACAGCACAATCGCGTGAAATTCATTGCAGAAAATCGCATTTTGAGTATTGCCATCGGCGCCTCGGTGCTGGTGCATGGCACGTTGCTGGCAGTGCATTTTGCGGCGCCCGGCGCATTTCGGCTGAAAAATGCCGATCCCGGGCTGGAAGTCGTCCTGGTCAATGTCAAGCACAGCCGCGCGCCGGTCAAGGCTGAAGCATTGGCGCAAGCCAATCTGGACGGCGGCGGCAACGCCGATGCCGGACGCGCCAAATCGCCGCTGCCGGATACGCGTAAAGTGCAGAACGGGGAAAGCGAACGTGCCGCCGCCCGCAAGATTGCCGCGTTGGAACAGCAGCAGCAACAGATATTGGCGCAGATGCGGCATATAGCGCCGGTCGCCGCGCCGCTGATGGCCGCCCAGGCGAAACCGGATACGCCGCCGGTAGCAGGCAAGGATCGTATCGATAGCGCGACCGAGGTGGCGCGTATGGAAGCCGAGATCGCCAAAAATATCGAGGACTATAACAAGCGGCCTAAAAAAACCCAGATTACCCCTAGCACGCGTCAAGTTGGGTATGCTCTGTACTACAAAACGCTGCAGGAAAAAGTCGAAAAACTCGGGACCTTGAATTTTCCACAACAAAATGGCGTAAAACTATATGGCGAGCTGGTGATTTCCATTCCGATCTTTCAGGATGGTTCAATTTACGAAAAGGACGGCGGCGTGCACGTTGAACGCAGTTCCGGCAATGCTGCGCTGGATCGCGCCGCGGTGGCGATCGTGCGGCGCTCGGCGCCGTTTGGACGCTTTCCCGACAATATGCGCAGTGGCGGCAGAGATGACGTGTGGGAAGTCATTACCCGCTTTAAATTTACCCGCGATGAAGGCATGCAAGCCGAATTACGCGCAGGGAGCAATTAATGGATCGTTATGTTGTGATGGGAAACCCGGTTGCGCATAGCAAATCGCCGCTGATTCATGCGCAATTTGCCGAGCAGACGGGAATAACTATTCTCTATGAACGCTTGTTGGTGCCGCAGGACGGTTTTGCCGCGGCAGTCTACGATTTGATCGGCAGCGGGGCCAAAGGCGCCAATGTGACGGTGCCGTTCAAGCAGGAGGCCTATGCGCTGTCCACCGCACTGACCGAACGCGCCAGCGCTGCCGGCGCGGTCAATACCTTGAAATTCGGCGGCAATGTGATTTTGGGCGACAACACCGACGGCGCCGGTTTGTGTACCGACATTGTGCGCAATTGCGGCATTGCATTGGCCGGCAAGCGGATATTGTTGCTGGGCGCGGGTGGCGCGGCCCGCGGTGTATTGCTGCCGCTATTGCATCAGAGGCCGTCGCAATTGGTGCTGGTCAATCGCAATTTCGATAAAGCCAAAGAGCTGGCGGCGAAATTTGCCGCCGACGGTAATCTGGTCGCCAGCGAGTATGGCTCGCTGGAGGGCGCGTTCGATGTAATCATCAATGCCACGGCAGCTAGTCTGAATGGCGAGATGCCGCCGGTCACGCCGGGTCTGTTCGCCACAGGCGCGCTGGCTTACGACATGATGTACGGGCCGCAAGCGACGCTATTCATGCAATTTGGACAACAGCAGGGCGCTACCGTGCGGGATGGTTTGGGCATGCTGATCGAGCAGGCTGCGGAATCATTTTACGTCTGGCGCGGCATACGGCCTGACACTGCGCCGGTATTGGCTGCGATGCGTGGTTGATAGGTAAATGAGAAGCCACTGAGAAGCAACCGAGCAACTGAGCAACTGAGCCATTCAATGACATTACGGAAATTCTTCCTGTGGCTGATACTGGCGCCGATTGCCGCCGTGCTGGCCGTCCAGCTGTATTACTTTATGCAGATCTGGTGGTGGGTGGGCCACAATCCGACCAACACTAGTTTCATGCAGCATCAATTATCGCTGCTGCAGGAAAAAGATCCGCATGCAAGGCTGCAATTCAAATGGGTGCCGTACAACCGCATTTCCCCGAATTTGAAGCGCGCCATTATTGCGTCCGAGGACGCCAATTTTTCCGTGCATGACGGCGTCGATTGGGAGGCGCTGCAAAAAGCCTACGAGAAAAATGAAAAGCGCGGCAAGGTGGTGGCGGGCGGTTCGACCATAACGCAGCAACTGGCGAAGAACCTGTTTTTGTCCGGCGAACGCAGCTATATACGCAAAGGCCAGGAATTCATCATTACCTTCATGCTGGAACAACTGATGGATAAAGAGCGCATTTTCGAAATTTATCTCAATGTGGTCGAATGGGGTAATGGCGTATTCGGGGCGGAAGCGGCAGCGATGCATTACTACGGTGTTTCCGCGGCCAATCTGGGCGCCGGCGAGTCGGCGCGGTTGGCGGTGATGCTGCCGCGCCCCCGTTTTTACGACAAGAATCGTGGTTCGGTTTATCTGGCGCGGCGCACGAGTTTGATACTGCGGCGCATGGGTTCTGCGGAGTTGCCTTAATCATGTATTTCTGTTGGAGAAATGCAACTTTTTTAAAGAAGATACACACAGTCCGGTTTTTCTGTATGCTATTAATGACAGTTGATTCATTCGGCGGTCGTGCCGATATGGAATGACGTTATCGTTTTAACAAACCTATACAGTGCAACCATGTTTGAAGTTCTCGTTTATCTGTATGAGACATACTACCGTCCTGACGCCTGCCCTGATTCGGCGGCGCTAGTCAAAAAACTATCCGCCATCGGTTTCGAGGAAGATGAAATTTCCAAGGCGTTGGGCTGGTTGACCGATCTGGCTGAAACCACCCAGGAATTCGCCACGCAATATCCACAGCAAGCCGCGTTTTCATTCGGTATCCGGATCTATGCGCGGCAGGAAATCGAAGTGCTGGGCGTAGCGGCGGTCGGCTTTATCCAATTTCTGGAAGCGGCCAAAATGCTCAATCCTGTGCAGCGCGAAATAGTCGTCGGGCGTGCGCTGGCAGCGGGCGAATCGCCGATTTCACTGGAAAAGCTCAAAGTCATCGTTTTGATGGTGCTGTGGAGCCAGGGCAAAGAGCCGGACGGTTTAATGTTCGACGAGTTATTCCTGGACGACGAAGACGACGAGCCGCGCCTGTTGCACTAGCGCACCAGCAAATTCGGACCATTGCCGTCACACCTTTGATACCGCATGGGAACTGCTTTGTTGCTGGTAGTCCAATCCCTATCGAATTTCGGTTCGAATTTCAGCGCGAGTTTCAGTTTGACCCCCACTTTTAGCGACCTTGAACGATTGCTTTGGGCATCGCCAAAGTGTCTACGCTTGCTGATTTCTCCGCAACGCGCTTATCATTGCCCCGCTTAACAGTGTTATTAATCATCAGATTATGTAAAAGTTGCTGTTTTGCAAATATCCGTCGGGCCTTGCGATTCGCTGAAGCGAGCCGGCCCGTATCAGTTTTCAGCTTCCTCTTTTGAGACCATATTTATGAGCAAGACCCTCATCATCGCCGAGAAACCTTCTGTCGCAAATGACATTGCGAAGACGCTCGGTGGCTTTACCAAGCACGATGAGTATTTCGAATCCGATCAATATGTATTGTCATCGGCAGTCGGTCATTTGCTGGAAATCGCGGTGCCGGAAGAATATGACGTCAAACGCGGCAAATGGAGTTTTGCCCATCTGCCGATGATTCCGCCGCACTTCGCGCTGAACCCGATCGCAAAGACGGAAGCGCGCCTGAAGGTGCTCAATCGCCTGATCAAGCGCAAAGATGTCACCGCACTGATCAATGCCTGCGATGCCGGGCGCGAAGGCGAATTGATTTTCCGCTTGATCGCGCAATACGCCAAAGCCAAGCAGCCGGTCAAACGGCTGTGGTTGCAATCGATGACACCGGGCGCAATCCGCGACGGTTTTGCCAATCTGCGCGAAGACAACGACATGCTGCCGCTGGCCGATGCTGCGCGCTGCCGCAGCGAAGCGGACTGGCTGATCGGCATCAACGGCACGCGGGCGATGACCGCATTCAATTCGAAAGAGGGCGGTTTTTACCTGACCACCGTTGGCCGGGTGCAAACGCCGACATTGTCGATCGTGGTCGAGCGCGAAGAGAAAATCAAGAAATTCGTGGCGCGCGACTTCTGGGAAGTACGCGCCGATTTCGTTTGCGCCGCCGGTATTTACGAAGGCCGCTGGCTCGACCGCGCGCACAAGAAAGATGAAACAGATCCGGAAAAACGCGCCGAACGTTTGTGGAGCAAAGCGGCGGCCGAATCGATCGTCGCAGCCTGCCGCGGCAAGCAAGGCAGCGTAACCGAAGAGTCGAAGCCGACTACCTCTATGGCGCCTGCTCTGTTCGATCTGACCAGTCTGCAACGCGAAGCAAACTCGCGTTTCGGCTTCTCGGCAAAAAATACGCTGGGCCTGGCGCAGGCGCTGTACGAAAAGCACAAAGTGCTGACCTACCCGCGTACCGATTCGCGCCATCTGCCGGAAGACTATATCGACACCGTCAAGGAAACCTTGCGCACTGTTTCCGAGAATAATAACTACCAGCGCTTTGCCGCGGAAATTCTCAAAAAGAACTGGGTGCATCCGAACAAGCGGATCTTCGATAACACCAAGATCAGCGATCACTTTGCGATCATCCCGACCACCCTGGCGCCAAAAAATCTGTCGGAACCGGAACAGAAACTGTACGACCTGGTCACGCGCCGCTTCATGGCGATCTTTTTCCCAGCGGCTGAATTTCAGGTAACTACCCGTTATACCGAAGTCTCCGGCCATCAGTTCAAGACTGAAGGCAAAGTCATGATCAACCCCGGCTGGCTGGCGGTATACGGCAAGGAGGCCGCCGACGATAAAGATCCGGAGAACAGCGGCACACTGGTCGCCGTTGCCAAGGGTGAAAAGGTACAGACCGACAAAATCACGGCCAATGCGTTGGTCACCAAACCGCCTGCGCGCTATACGGAAGCGACGCTGCTGTCGGCCATGGAAGGCGCCGGAAAATTGCTCGACTCGGAAGAGCTGCGCGATGCGATGGCCGGCAAAGGGCTCGGCACGCCGGCCACGCGGGCGGCGATCATCGAAGGCCTGATCAACGAAAAGTACGTGTTCCGCGAAGGCCGGGAAATGATGCCGACGGCCAAGGCGTTTCAGTTGATGACGCTATTGCACGGGCTGGGCGTGGACGAATTGACCGAACCCGAACTGACCGGCGAATGGGAACACAAACTGGCGCAGATGGAGCGCGGCAATATCAGCCGCGAGGAATTCATGCGCGAGATTGCGCAGATGACCCAGATCATCGTCAAGCGCGCCAAGGAATACGACAACGATACGATCCCCGGCGATTACGCCACATTGCATACGCCATGCCCGAACTGCGGCAGCGTAGTGAAGGAAAACTACCGCCGTTTCGCGTGCACAAAATGCGAATTCTCGATGAGCAAGACGCCTGCCGGCCGCCAGTTTGAAATCCCCGAAGTGGAGCAATTGCTGACCAATCGCACGATCGGACCGTTGCAGGGTTTCCGTTCAAAAATGGGACGCCCGTTTGCCGCGATTCTGAAAATATCGCGCGATGAAGAGATCAAGAATTTCAAACTCGAATTCGATTTCGGCCAGAACGATGGCGAAGGCGAAGGCGGCGAGCCGGTCGATTTCACCGGACAGACTGCGCTCGGGCCTTGTCCGAAATGCGCAGGCAATGTCTACGAAATGGGTCTGGCATATGTTTGCGAACATTCCATGGCCAAGCCGAAGACCTGCGATTTCCGTAGCGGCCGGATTATTTTGCAGCAGGAAATTTTGCCTGAGCAAATGGTCAAATTGCTCAACGACGGTAAAACGGATCTGCTGCCGGGTTTTGTCTCGCAGCGCACACGCCGGCCGTTCAAGGCCTTCCTGGTCAAAGGCAAGGATGGCAAGGTAAGCTTTGAATTCGAAGAGCGCAAGGCCAAGGCGCCCGCCAAGGGTAAGGCCGGGGCCAAGGCCGAGGTGGAGAATGGCGCGACTGACGAAGCCAGCGCGCCGGTAGCGAAAAAGACGGCAGTCAAGAAAACGGCGATCAAGAAGGTTGCGGCGGCTAAACCGCCGGTCAGAAAAGCGACGCCGAAAAAAGCTGCCGTAGCGTGATTTTCGAAATTTCCTTTCGATGATGTCGCCATAACGCATTTGTATCAAAAAACAACGCTTTCTTAGCGCGTTGACATAAAACTTCCCAGATGGATTCGCCTCCCAGTAGGCGTCCATTTGCGTGTCCGCCCTCGGGCGCGTATTAAATATCGCCTTTATTTTTGCAATTTCCCCTCGCGCGCATTGTTAAAAAGTCAATATTATTTTTCTTTGGAAAAATATCCGGCATGCTAAATTCTGCAAAACAAAAGAATAATCAAAGGCAAGAAGCACGGCATTGGGAAACCCATTTCTCGAACGCTATATCGGGTAATGGCGTTATAAAAATGTTCGGACAAGGGGAGATCGACAAATGCAAACCAAGAAGTGTTTGTTACCACGGTTATCGGGATTGGCTATCGCCTTATCGGCTGCACTGGCGCCTCTCGCGGCCAATGCCGATCAGACGGTCAGCACCTTCACAACCGTTCCGCTGAGCACCGCGAGCGGGGTCACTGAAAACGTCACGATCACCGCAACGGGAGCGATCATTACCAGTAGTGACCTGAGTGTTGTGGCAATTAGCAATGCGGGCACAATCACTACACTCACCAACGCCGGCGCAATTCTCAGCGGATTCGCGATCAACAATACCGGCACCATCGGTACGATTATCAATACCGGAACGCTTATCGGCAATATTGTGAGTACGTCCGCTACCAATCTGACGATCAACGGCGGCACCGGATCGGTGTTCGGACTTCTTGGCCCCAGTTCTTCAATCCCTGGTGTGATCCTGAACAGGAATTCGAATGTTGTTTTTGCATCGGGCAACACAACGCTAAACGACAATATCGATGTCGGCAGCAGAACGGTTAACGTGACCGGCGCGACGCTGCAGATCAATAATACGATCGCCATCGTCGGCAGCTACAACCAGAGTGCGGGCGCGATTTTACAGATTGGCGTTGGCGCCGATGGCAGCTCTGGTTCGATCATCGTTGCGAATGGCGCGACAATCGCTGCAAGTTCAACCGTAACGTTGACGACGCTTGGCTATGGTTTTGCGGCGGGACAACGCTATGTGATCGTCCGGGCAGCACCCGCCGGCACTAATTTCAACGCCGGCGCTTTACAGACTTCCGCCGTCAACTTCAGCGGTACTGTAACCGGCCAGACTGTGATCGACGGCGGCTTTGCCTATCTGGTGCTGACGTTAGCGAACACGTCCCCGAATCCGGATCCGATCCCGATTCCGGTCGAGTTAGCCAAGATACAGAGCGCATCGGCGTCGTTGGCCGGCCTCTTGAACTACAACGGCGTCAATGCCAGATTACTCAACCTGTTCGATGCGGCCGAGGCGCTCAATTCGACGGCGGCAGCCAATCATGCGGGGGAGCAATTGAGTCCGAGCGCCAACACGGTGGCGGCCATGCAATCGGCGGCGGCATCGACTGTCGAAGTGGAAGACGTGGTGGGTGCGCATATCGATGGTTTGCGTTTGGCGCAAGCGCAAGGCAGCAGCGGGATATCTGCCGGCGACGGCACGGCGTATCGGGGCGTCTGGGGGCAGGCCTTTGGCGGTCAGGCCAATCAAGGTCTGCGTGACGGCATTGCCGGTTATCACGCCGGTTACAATGGACTGTTGCTGGGTGCGGACACGCTGGTCAGCGAAAACTGGCGTCTCGGCGGTTTGCTCAGTTATGCCAATACCTCGGTGGCCAACATCGACGACAACACGGGCAGTTCCGCCCATGTCGTCTCATATGGCCTGATGGGCTACGCCGGCTATACCGCCGAACGGTGGTATATGGATTTCTCGGCGGGCGCGGTGCAACACCAGTTCGATACCGTGCGCAGCATCAATTTCACCGGTTTTTCCGGCAGCGCCAATGGTCATTTCAATGGCACGCAATATGTGGCGTCGGCCCGGGCCGGTTATCCGATCAAGCTGATGCCTGATACCACTCTGACGCCAATCGCCGGCCTCAACTACAGCGGCTTGACGCAGGATGCCTACACCGAAAGCGGCGGCAATGGCGCTGCCTTGAATGTGCGTTCCAGCAAAAGCACTTCCGTCAGGAGCGAGCTCGCGGCCAAGCTGGAGCGCGTGTTCGCCTGCAGCTATGGCGACATCGTGCCGTCGGCGCAACTAGGATGGCGCCATGAATTCCATAAGGATGCCCAGCAATCGGTGGCCAGCTTTGCCGCTGACGGATCCAATTCGACCGGTTTCACTTCGTTGGGCCCCACACCGCTGAAAAATACTGCCGTACTTGCCCTGGGCGTGACGCTGATGCGCAGCAGCAATTTATCCTTATCGGCGAAGTACACGGTTGAAGCCGGATCCGCTTATATCGCCCAGACTGCCGATCTGCGTTTGCGCTATCAGTTCTGATAATCGATCGTCAGCGGCGCATGGTCGCTGAAGCGGGCCTCTTTGTAGATAGAGGCTTGTTTCGCCGCTGCGGCGATGCCGGTGGTCGCAACCTGATAATCGATGCGCCAACCGACGTTGTTGGCCCATGCCTGGCCCCGGTTGCTCCACCAGGTATAAGCTTCATCGGTGGTTGCCGGATGCAGGCGTCGATAGACGTCGACCAGTCCTAATTCATTGAAAATCTGCGTCATCCAGGCGCGTTCTTCCGGCAAAAAGCCGGAATTTTTCTTATTACCCTTCCAGTTTTTCAGATCGATTTCCTGATGGGCGATATTCCAGTCGCCGCAGATCACCACTTCGCGCCCGCTTTGTTCGAGTTCCCGCAAGTGCGGCAGGAATGCTTCCATGAAACGGAATTTCGCCAGTTGACGCTCCTCGCTGGAGGAGCCGGATGGGCAGTACAGGGAAATGACCGTCAAATCACCGAAATCGCATTCGACATAACGGCCTTCGGCATCGAATTCGGTATTGCCGAAACCGATGCGGACCGAATCCGGTTCGCGCTTACTATAGACGCCTACGCCGGAATAGCCCTTTTTCTCGGCATAGTGAAAATGACCGATATAGCCGGGTGGGGACAGAAATTGTTCCGTCATGTCGGCGGCCTGGGCTTTTAATTCCTGGACGCAGATGAAGTCCGGGGCAGTGGCGGCGATCCATTCGAAAAAGCCTTTGCGGGCGGCAGAGCGGATACCGTTGAGATTGGCGGAGATGATGGTTGGCATAGGGCGGATGGCGGTGGAAAATTGAAGACGTAGCATAACCGATTGTGCGCGGGCTTCGGCGCTTCCTTCGGCGATGCGTTCGTTCAAACCGGAATGCGTGCCGGCCGCAAGTGGGGTGTGGCGGGCTGTTGTGCTCCGTTCATGTCATTCCGGCGGCCTGCGGCCCCCTCCCTTCTTTACTTCACTGCGCACAACA
>JAQGNR010000202.1 GCA_028291765.1 Herbaspirillum sp. | reverse complement strand
TGATGTTTTTAATGATGACGATGATGTCGACATCCGGCCTGATGGTGATTTCGCAGATGGCGTCTTTCTCGAAAGATTTCGGCATCACCGATGCAACCGTTTGGGGCATGGCCGCATTGCCGCTGGCGTAGACGATCGACCGTTTTCCCAACGGTTTGACGCGGCCTTTCTTTGGCTGGGTATCGGACCGGATCGGTCGTGAAAGCACCATGTTCATCGCTTTCGGACTCGAAGGTATTGCGATGACTCTATGGCTGCTGACACGGGACAATACTTTTTTGTTCGTCATGTTGTCCGGCGTCGTGTTTTTCGGCTGGGGTGAAATTTTCTCGCTGTTCCCTTCCACGCTGACCGACACCTTCGGCGAAAAGCACGCCACCACGAATTACGGTTTTCTGTATATGGCGCAAGGCATAGGTTCGATCTTCGGCGGCCCGGCTGCAGCCCGTATGCATGAAGCCTGGGGCAGCTGGGTGCCGGTATTTGGCGTTGTGATTGCGCTCGATGTACTGACCGCGCTGCTTGCAATCGGGCTGCTCAAGCCTATGCGTCAAAAATATCTTCGCGCCAATGCTTCAAATTAACTACACAACTTGATTGTCGCCTGCGGCGACAAATGCACATCGCGCTAACGATAGGGGAAATGGAATGAAGTATGAATTTTCGGCGCGCGGGCGCTCGGTCTCAAGCAATGTGCTGGCCATGTTGGGCCTCGCATTTTTGCTGACGGTTTTATCCGGCGCCGCAGGCGCAGCAACATGTGCCGGCGCTGGCGCAGCAAACGATGTGGCATGTACCGATTTGGGTGCGGTGCACGGGTCGGTGGAAAACGGCACCCTTGCATTCAAGGGCATTCCTTATGCCAAGCCGCCAGTGGACGATCTGCGCTGGCGTGCGCCGCAACCCGCCGTTGCGTGGAGCGGTACGCGTGAGACGGTAAGTTATGCGCCGATGTGCCCGCAAATTATCGGCAAGGATGTCGTCGGCAGTGAAGACTGTTTATATCTGAATGTCTGGCGTCCGGTGCAAAAGCCAAAGCCGAAGCATCTTTTGCCGGTGATGGTCTGGCTGCACGGCGGCGGTAATCAATCGTATTCCGGGGCCGGCGATCCCGGCTTTGGCGGTGTGGTCTACGATGGTGAAAAGCTGGTGCCGCAAGGCGTGGTGTTCGTCAGCTACAGCTTGCGTGTGGGCGTGCTTGGTTTCCTGGCGCATCCAGCGCTGGATGCCGAACGTCCTGAGAAAATCTCCGGCAATTACGGCAGCCAGGATCAGATTGCGATGTTGCAATGGCTGCATCGGAATATCGCCGCATTCGGTGGCGACCCCTCGAAAATATTCCTGTTCGGTACTTCGGCCGGTGGCGGCAATATCTGTGCGTTGCTGACATCGCCGATGACCAAAGGTCTGATTCATGGCGTGTCGATGCAAAGCAGCGTGCCGACCGGTTGCGAAATCCCGACCTTGGCGGATGTGGAGCGCGGCACGGGTAAGGCTGTCGCCGCAAAAACCGATTGCGATAGTAGTAGCGACGTTGCCGCATGTTTGCGCGGGAAATCGGTTTCTGAGATTGTCAGCGCGGTGCCCGCAGGGCCGTTCACGGTGTTTCCCCGTGTGTATGGGCCGAACATGGATGGCCATGTATTTGTCGACCAGCCATTGGCGCTGATTAAACAGCACAAGTATCCGGCCGTGCCCGTCATCATCGGCAATACAGCGGGCGAAACCATGCATTTCATCGACGCAGTCGGTCCGGTGGTAGACGCTGCCAGCTTTGCCGGCGCGGTGAAGAAGGTATTCGGTGCTGGGCCAGCCGACCGCATCGTCGCGCAATATCCGCTTGATCAATATCCAACGCCACGCGCGGCCTTTGTGCAGCTCACCACGGATGGAGAATTTACCTGCCAGTCAAGACGTGTTGCGCGTACCTTTGCCGGCCTTCAAAGCGAACCGGTGTTCCGCTATGTTTTCAATCATTCACTTGAAAACGATCCGGAGCAAAAGGCCTTAGGCCCTACGCATACCGCAGAACATCCGTATCTGTTTAATTGGAAGGGCACTTATAAACCAACGCCAACCGATCTGGATATTCAAAAGCACATCATCAGTTACTGGAGCCATATGGCGAAAACAGGCAATCCGAATGGCGGCAACGATCCGTTCTGGCCGAATGCTTCAGCACTGAATGCGGCTTATCTGGAAATTGGTACGGATACCCAAAGCAAAACCGGTGAGGGCGAAGCGCATTGCGATTTTTGGGATACGGTGCAACTGCCTTGGCCGCATCTTTGATGTTGGCGATGAATTGATGGTTCGTTGGTATAAAAAGCCCGCTTGAAGTGGTAATGCCGTTCAGTTATGAATTTTTTTGGACGGTGATTGCCTCTTCGATCAGGAATATGGCGGGCGGTTGTACTCCGTTCGTGTCCTCCGGCGGCCTTCGGCCGCCTCCCCCTTTTACCTCTCTGCGTACAACCGCCCGCCATATTCCTGATCGAAGAGGCAGGTCGGCATCTGCGCAACTGATCGGGAGGGCCAAGCTTTTTTTTATTTTTTGGAATTGAAAGAAAAGCGTTCGCCGGCTAACTAGTGTGAACGTGCCCCTTAGCGCTGCGCTTTGCCGGTGGCTGTTGTGCGCAGTGAGGTAAAAGGGGGAAGTGGCCGAAGGCCGCTGGAGGACACGAACGGAGTACAACAGCCGCCGGCAAAGCGCAGCGCTAAGGGGCAATCTCAGAAATAAAACCGGCGGCTTAACCGGCCAGACCGCAAGCAATATTCCGCAATACACGACGCTTTTAAACTGAACGACATTACGCTTGAAGCGAGCTTTTTATTTCGGTCACGAACACGTGACGATGCTCACTAAGCGTAACCGCGAAACACCGCACACTGCTTGAACGCATCTTCCGAAAAGGGGATTTCCTTTGCTTTACAGAACTTCGAGGTCAGCTTCAACAATTCCTTGATATCGCGGCCGCTTGCCTCGGAATACGTCATTGCAAGCTGCCCGATCAAATCGTCGGATAACTCGGCACTGAATTGCTCGGACAGCGCCTTCCACAGAAGGATTGCATCTTCTTTAGCCGGCACTTCGTACTGGATCGTCGCGATACAACGCGACAGAATCGCATCATCGACATCGTCGATGCGATTGGTAGTCATGAATAACAAGCCATTAAAATATTCCAGTGTGCGCAAGAACTCGGCAACGATCGCATTGTGTTCCAGATCGTTATCGCGACAGCGGATGTAAACGTCCGCTTCATCGAGCAACAGGATTGCATCCCAACGTACCGCACGCCGCAGGATTTCCGATAGATTGCGCTCGACCGAGGCGGCTGTAATCCCGAGCTGGCCGGAGTGCACCCGATAGAGCGGTTTACCGACCACTTCCGAATATACTTCAGCGGTTAACGTCTTGCCGAGGCCTGGCGCGCCCCTGCACAAAATCGTCGTGCCGCCGGATTTTCCCGGAACAAAGTCTTGCACCAGGATATTCATGCTCGATGTCAGGATGTCGATCAGATCGCGATGTTTTGTCGGCAGAATCAACTTCTCGCGCAAGCTCGGTTGATAGCGATACTCCGCCATGTTTTCTACGTGCACCCAGATATTGCAATGCCACTCCAAATGAAACAGATACACGTAGCAATGCAATGGTATGTTTTCAAAGCCTTCTGAAACGCCGGCGTCGCGCCAGAAGTGATTGTCCGCCATCATTTCAAACCGGCGTTCGAGCATTTCCTCATCGTTAATGCATTTGGCTGTGATACCGGCCTTGATTTTTACCATTTCCAGTTGCTGTCTGTTGCCGGTCATGAACGCGGTCTTATTGACGACGAACTGCGCACCAAAACGCGACTGGAATTTAAGAAAACGCTGCGCCTGCGTTTCATATTCCTGCTTGAATTCGGGACACTCCTTGAAATAGCCGAACCCTCCAAGCAATTCAGGAATGGTGCGGTTAACGATCTCATGCCGGTAGATCACGATCGCATTTGTCATGCCGGAGCGAAGCATGTGATGACTCGCCGATTCCGTGTTCGCCGATTGCATCGTATTGGCAAGCAGATCGATGATGACCGTCGGCGAACCCTGTTCCGGGACGATGTGGCGCACACCGAGAATCAACCAGGGCAGCAGGACGCCGTCCTTATTGCGATGGTAAAGCCAACCATCGATCGCATCGCGGGAAAAATAGGCAATCAGCCCGCCGGGCAGCGCCTCGAGGTTCGGAATAATGCGCGCTTGCGGCGCACCGAGAATATTGTCGAGCGCCAGCATTTCGAACATCAACGCGCGCTCGTCATGCGCTTTGCTTAATGTGTATAAGGCATTGAGAGACTTGCCGTCGAACAGTGTGCTCGATACGATCATCCTGCCGTGACAGATTTTTTGTTCCGCCAGTCTTTTTGCCAAGGGTGTTTCCGGATCGATCATCCCGAGCAAGCCATTAATCAACAATTCAGGTATTTCAAAATTCATTGCAATTCCTACTTCAGAAAAAAGTCGATCGCCATGTTGACGATGGCCGGCTGTATTAAATGCTTGCCGTTGAACTCGACATACTCGACATCGTAGCCGGCCGCTCTCAGTCTCGCGGCATTGGCACGGCCACTGCTTTCGATCGGCAGTTGTTCATCGATCAGCCCGTGTGCGATGAATACCTGGGGTGATCCTTCTTGCATGAAGATCGTCATGAATCCGCCTGAAAATGCGATCACATGCGTGGCGATATCGCCGTTGGTGATGCCGGTTGATAGTGCATAGCTGGCGCCGTCGGAGAAGCCTGCAAATGCCAGGCGCTGGGGATCGATCGGGTAGCGCGAGGCGACTTCGGCCAGTGCTTTATCCAGGCGTTCCAGATCGGGGCCGTTGCCACCGATCACGATGTCCCATGTCGCGAAGGTTGAATGCGGCGCAAGCAACAGGAATTTATGGCGCTCGGCGTGCTCTTCCAGAAACGGCAGCACCTTTTCCGGAAAACCGCCAGCGCCGTGGAACATGACCATTAATGGGACGGCGGCATTTAAGTCCAGCGCCTCCGGCACATACAGGATTGTGTCGCGCTCGTCGGCGATGCCGAGGAAATTCCGGCCCGGCGGCAGTGGCGATTGCGTCGGCGCTGCATGCTTAAAGGAAAGACGTCCCATCAGGGAGGGATCGAACATAGCGGTTGCTTTCGTAAAAGGGCGTGAATTACGCCACCTCAAAGCGATATACGCTAATCTTTTTAAGAACCGTAATCATTGAGCGTGGGCAGGAATTGCGCATAAATTCGCGATCCCCTGTTTGCCTGCCGGTAGCGACTAATTGCGGCTCCAGGCCAATCATCCGGCCTTGGATCAATCAGTGGCTACGGCGAAATACTACAGGAGCCTCGACGCTGTCGGAAGTAGATCCCGCACCGGTTTAGAGTAGCGGCTTGGGTAGTGGCATAGTTGTCGCTATTCGTCGGTTGACTTGGCCTTAATTGCGGAAACGTTCAAATCAGGCCATAGTATGGCGCGTGTTGGCCGACTGTTCGCTCACAAACTGAACAATTGAACTTCACGCGCAAGCAATGTCTTAGGTTTGAGCGCGATTTTCCCGGCCCAGGTTGCCGACGCTCGCATACGAGACGCGCTCCGTGCATGTCTCGATACCATATCCCGATGCATGTCCCTTTGGTCCGACAGCCTGGAGGTAAGCGGCGATGGCGAACAACGAACCACCCAATCCCGGCAGACGCAATCTGCTTACCGGCGCCGTTGCCTTGAGCGTGGCGCCATTGGTCGGCACGACGGCAGCCGGGGCACAGGTCGGACCAGCCGCTGGCCCCGCTGCCGGCAATGTGCCGGTGGTACTCAATATCAATGGCCGCGATAACCGCCTGACCCTGGACGTGCGCACCTCACTTCTCGACGCCCTGCGCGAGCATCTTCATTTGACCGGTTCCAAGAAAGGCTGCGACCAGGGCCAATGCGGTGCTTGCACCGTTCATATCGATGGCGAGCGGGTGTTGTCGTGTCTGACGCTGGCCGTTGCCGTTCAGGGAAGGCCCGTCACCACGATCGAGGGCCTGGCCGGCGAGGGCGATCGCTTGCATCCGATGCAGCAGGCCTTCATCGACCATGATGGCTTTCAATGCGGTTATTGCACGCCAGGGCAAATCATGTCGGCGGTGGCCTGCGTGAAAGAGGGCCACGCACGCAGCGACCCGCAGATCCGCGAATATATGAGCGGCAACCTGTGCCGCTGCGCCGCCTATCCGAACATCGTCGCGGCGATCAAACAGGCTCGCGGCGAAATGGAGAATGGCTGATGCGACCTTTCACCTATGTACATGCCGGCGATGCCGGCCAAGCACTCCGGGCCGGCCAACATACAGGGCAGGGCCAGGTAGACGCGGCCACCCAATTTCTGGCCGGCAGCACTACCGTAATCGACCTGATGAAACTGGATGTACTGCGGCCGCAGACGCTGGTCGATATCAACCCCTTGCGCGAGCGCTTCGGCGCGATCGAAAGCTCGACCACCGGCCTGCACCTGGGCGCGTTCGTCAAGATGGCGGCGGCGGCAGACCATGCGGTGATCCAGCGCGATTATCCGGTCATCGCCCAGTCGCTGCAGTTGGCTGCCAGCGCCCAGCTGAGGAACATGGCAACGCTCGGCGGCAATGTTCTGCAGCGCACGCGCTGCCAATATTTCCGCGACCCCAGTTGGAAAGCATGCAACAAGCGCGAGCCCGGCTCGGGCTGTGCGGCCATCGGCGGCGCGAACCGTAATTTCGCCATATTGGGCGTTGATGCAAGCTGCATCTCGCAGTCGCCCGGCGACTTCTCGATCGCGCTGATCACGCTGGATGCCCAGGTCGAAATTCTCGGCCGCGGCGGCGCCCGCGTGATGCCTTTTGCGAGCCTGCACAGGCCGGCTGCCGGAACACCGCACATCGAGACCACGCTGCATGCCGGCGACGTGATCACCGGCTTTCATATCCCGGCGTGGCGCGGCGCTCGCCGCTCACTTTATCTAAAAATCCGGGATCGCGAATCCTATGAGTTTGCGATCGCCTCGGCGGCCGTGGCGCTGGAGATGGACGGCGATGTGGTTCGCCATGCGCGTATCGGTCTGGGCGGCATGGCCTATCGGCCTTGGCGCGCCGTGCAGGCCGAAGCCTTTCTGGCCGGCAAATCGTTGAGCGAAGAAAACGCGACGGCGGCGGCGCAGCTCGCGCTGCAGGGCGCCGTCACGCATGGTGGGAACGATTACAAACCCGAGCTCGGCCGCCAAACCCTGGTGCGCGCTCTGCTGCAAGCTGCGGCAATGGAGATCTGATCATGCCTGACGACACCAGCGTCCACTTTGGACAACCGCAGCAGCGCATCGATGGCCGCGCCAAGGTGACAGGCGCAGCCCGTTACGCTTCCGACGAAGAAGTCGCCGATCCGGCCTTCGCTTACCTCGTCACCAGCACCATCGCGCGTGGCCGGATCAAGCGCATGGATTTGGACGCGGCCAAGGCCGTGCCTGGCGTGCTGGACATCCTGACCCACGAGAACGTCGGCAATCAGGCAGCGCCGCCGCCGCAAATGGACCCGACCGATAAACCTACCGAGACGCTGGAAAGCGACCGCATCTGGCACGACGGCCAGATCATTGCCATCGTGGTGGCCGATAGCTTCGAAGCTGCCCGCGAGGCATCGCACAAAGTCCAGGTCATCTACGCTGAGGAACGTCCCAGCGCCACGTTCGACAGCCCAGGCACGACCAGCGAAGTGCGCAAGGAAACGGCGCGCTCGAGAGATCCCAAGATTGGCGACTTCGCCGGCGCCTATGCCGCCGCACCCATGAAAGTGGACGCCCGCTATTCGACGCCAACGCAACATCACAATTCGCTCGAATTGTTCAGCACCACCTGTATTTGGGACGGCCCGAGGCTGACCGTCTATGAGCCGTCGCAGACGATGCATGGCAATAAAAACAATCTGGCCACGCAACTCAAGATCGACCCATCATTGGTCCGTTGCGTTTCGCGCTATGTCGGCGGCGCCTTCGGCAGCAAGTCGCTGGCCGCCCATACCGTCTGGATCGCCATCGCCGCGCGGCGTTTGGGGCGGCCGGTGAAACTGGTTCCGACGCGCGACCAGGGCTTCACCATCCGAACCTATCGCGCAGAAACGCGGCATCACCTGCAATTGGGCGCCGGCCGCGACGGCAAGCTGATCGCCTTGCGGCACGAAGGCTGGGAATTGGTCTCCAGGCCTTCGCACTTCAATGTATCCGGCACGATGTCGACGGCGCGGATGTATGCCTGTCCGAACATCGAAACCAAGGTCAACCTGGTGCATGCCGACCGCAATTCGCCCGGCTTCATGCGCGCTCCGCCGGACACGCCTTATATGTTTGCGCTGGAATCGGCAATGGACGAATTGGCGGTAGCCTTGAATATGGACCCGATCGAACTACGCCGCATCAACGACACCCAGAGCGACCCCACCAACGGCAAACCCTTTTCCAGCCGTTCGCTGATGCAATGCTTCGACCAGGCGGCCGAACGATTCGGCTGGCATCAGCGCAACCCGCGCCCCGGTTCGATGCGCGATGGCGACTGGTTGATCGGCTGGGGCTGCGCCACCTCCTGTTATCCATCGAACATCGGTGCTGCCGCGGCGCGTCTTTCGCTGACTGCGCAGGGCAAGGCGAGCGTGGCGCTGGCCGGCCATGAGATTGGCACCGGCGCTTATACGCTAGTGGCGATCACGGCGGCGCGCACGCTCGGCCTGAAGGTTGAAGATATTACGGTGACGATGGGCGATAGCGATCTGCCGCCGGTACCGATCGCTGGCGGATCGAATAACGCCGCGAGCACCAGCCACGTCACGAATATGGCCTGTCAGGAAGCGCGTGCGCGGATAGCGGCGGCTGCAGTGGCGGCCGGCGACAGCCCGTTCCACGGTGGCAAACCTGCCGAGCTGCGCCTGGAAAACGGTACGCTGATCGGACCGCACGCCTCCGAACCTTTAGCCAAGGCGCTGGGCCGCGTTACCGGCGGTGTGCTGGAAATTTATTCGGAATTTGTTCCCAAGGGGTCGGCCCCGGGCGCGTTGCAGACACTCTACAAGGGCGTTCCGGCTTTTGTCGGCGGGACGAGTCGCGAAGACGTCACCGCCTTCGCTTTCGGCGCGCAGTTCGTCGAGATACGCATTCATCGGCGTACCAAGGAATTGCGGATTCCACGCGTGGTGAGCGCCTTCGCCGCGGGTACGATCGTCAATGCCACGACTGCCCGCAGCCAATTTATGGGTGGCGTTATTTGGGGCCTGAGTTCGGCTTTGCATGAGAAGACCGAACTGGACTTGCGCACTGCGCGCTACATCAACGATAACTTCGCCGACTATCACATTCCGGTGAACGCCGACACGCCGTCGGTGGAAATCATCATGGTGCCGGAAGAAGATACGCGGGTGAATCCGCTTGGGATCAAGGGGATTGGCGAGATCGGGATTGTGGGTATGAATGCGGCTGTCGCTAATGCGGTTTATCACGCTACTGGGAAACGCTTGCGGGATATGCCGGTGCGGCTGGAGGATTTGCTTTAGAGCTGCGCATATTTCTGCGTTACGCGGCAGCCCGGGGTCAGTTCAGGATCCACTACCGTTTGATTTATTGCTGGATCGACGCTTTTTGTACCTGAGCTGCCACGAATGCATCGATCGCCTTTTGTGTCGCACTCGCTTCAAGCTGTTGAAGAATTTCTGCCTGTGCTTTTTCAAAGGTCGGCACTTCGGTTGGTCGCTTTTCGTTTAGTTTGAGGATGACGCGCATCGTGCCTGCCTCGATCGACTGTTTGCTTGTCGCGCCAACGCGCATTTCTGTAAGCGCTTGCGCCACGTTTAATGGCAGACCGGACGTATTACCTTCTGTCACAGGCACTTTGATAATGAGCCATGGCAATGCGCCTCCGCTATTCTTGCTTGGCGCTACGCTGTATTGCTGCGCCAGCGCTTCAAACGAGGCGCCATTCTTGAGTTTGCCAAGCACTATACGGGATGTGGCGGTATCTGCCACAGTGATAATGCTGGCACGGTATTCTTCTTTTCCAAGCAATGCTATCGCCTGGTCATAGCGCGCTTTGACTGCCTGGTCGCTGACCATCTCTGGATGTACGCCATCTTTTAGATAGAGCTGAACTTCGGCGTTTGTCTTGACATTGTCGATCGCTTCTTTGACTTCGGGACGATCGCCGTAATGGGCTTTCTCGGCATTTTGTCTGAACACCTCGCGGGCGATGAGCTGCTGTTTAAGGGCTTGGCGAAGTTGTGGGGTGTCCGGTTGGTGACTCGCTTGGACTGCGGCGTCTAGTTTTGTCTGTGGAATTGAAATGCCATTGACGGTTGCTACCGAGCCGGCGGGTAAGGTTGGTGTGGAAGGTGATGTGCTTTCATTCACGCTCGCGGATGTGGCTAGGCCCGCGATTGCAGAGGCGCCAAGAAAAATAATAAGGTTTGCGATGCGATTTTTTGTTTTCATGGAAGTTGTTCCTCAAATTATTAATTTGCACATTAAGTTGTCCTGCTGTTGCATTTTGCGTTGATCCACCGCTTATGTCTTTGACGATAGTGGCGCGCCTTTGATTTATTGCTGGATCGAAGCTTTCTGTCCCCGGTTGTATTTCATCCCTAGTCACACAAATTGAAAGCCTCGACTAACGATCTTCCAAGTTGATCAGACACTAACTCGCATCGTACTGTCTTTTCAGTAAGAGACTTTCCTCCTTTATGTTCGTAGCCGGAAGACGGTACCATTCTGGCGCCGCCTTCATCACATACAATACCAACGGCCTTTGCGCCTTTGGCAAGTGTCGTCCAGGATTTAACACCTGCCGCTTCTAACATTGGCGCTTGAATTTTCTTCCATTCATCTTGGCTTGGCTGCTTTACTCCTATCGTTGAAGCGTTTAAAACTGCCAAAACTTGGATGCCGAGCCCGCTTGTTTCATTTTCATCAATGACATATACGGGTCCCTGCGCAATCCACATTCCTGTAGTCGCTTGCGAATAGCCTTGAACAAGAATTTTTCCTTTTCTTAAAAGAGCAGTAGCGTGTTTCATGCGCGAATCCTGGTATAAATTTGATCTATGGTCATTTGGCCGCATCAGGTTTACGCAAAGCCAATGAGCTTAGTACATTAACGCTAATTGGAATCTTAAATTTCACTTTTTAAATTTTCCTATTTGGGTCCGTTCGAGGTGCACCTCAATATTCGCCATTCAGCGTGCATAAACCCTTTCATCTTTTATCTGGATCAGCGTTAAAGGAAAAATGGATCATTCAGAGATACGATTCAACACTTAGAGAAACAGCGGTCATCATTCGGGGTTAGTGCTATTTTTTAACCGTCGTTTACAAACGGAATCGCCAACCGATTCGCCATCTTTATAACCAATAACGGGAGCCTCAACGCCAATGCTCAAATCACGAAAACTCACTTTGCATTGTGACCTCGAAAAAAAACCCTTCTTTTCTACGGAGCTCGACAGTTCATAGACATGATTCGTTTCGAGTGCAGCCCCAAAACTTGTTCCACACGTATAGTCGCCATTCGGAAACCATAACGAAAAGTTTGCCTCTCCCACCGGCAACTTCATTTCAACTTTCTGCGGATGCGAATCATATGGTTTGAATATGAGCAAATTAGAAACATGCTGTTTGATCATCTTTCCTTGGTCGCACTCATATTCATAACGCGATACACCTGCACTCTGCCAGCTTCCCACAAATATAGGATCAATGACGATCTTTGCCGATGGTGCGTTTTCATTCGGTAGCTTGTACATTTGTATCGGTGGGCCCGAGCAAGCCGCTACCAGTAATCCCGAACTGATCGCCGAAAATATTCGAATTACGTTTGTCTTCAAAGTAAAGCTCCCTTGTTTTTAATTTTTGGTCTCGGCCAAGCGAAGGCCGCACTGTTATTGCTGAACCGATGCTTTTTGAACCTGTGCAAGGTTGATTTGCATACCGGCTGGCTGTGCCTCATTTTGTTAGTGGGAAATAGACGTGACGCCTATACGCGTCATCACCAAATATTCCAAACCAGCGTGGCGTCGATGTAATTTCCATTGATGTCTTTTTGCCGATTTATGGCCATAGGCTCAATATTCTGCTCAGCTCGAAAAGGTCGGAGCTTGACTTTATTCGTCGCTTTTAATTTTGTCATCGTAAGTCTTTCTCGCCTTCTTATAAGAGCTGTCAAAGGGTTTGATATTTAACATTTTTGCTTGTGCCGAATATCCGGAAATACTCATACACAAAGAACCTATCAATATCCCAACCCACATAAGAAATTTACTTTCGGTATATTTTATCGAGACATACATAATTCCCACCCCAATGACTAAAAGTACAGTCATGAGCCATCCTCTTGTTTTTTCACCAATTATCATTGCGTTGTTGATTTGCGCATTAAGTTGCCCCGCTTTTTCGTTTTGTGTTGACCCACCTCTTACTCGCTTGACTATAGTGGATGTGGATATTTCCGATTTTTATGTGGGTCGTCATTAAACGCAAAAGTGGATCCGTCCGAGGTGCAACTCAACTGTCATCGCTTACATTCATCGACCGTCGCTCTGTTGTAGCTCATTGTTATGTTGACGGAAGGCTTGTCCTGATAAGTGCTCCCAGAATAAGTTAGGCGAATACCCTCTTTACAGAAAACGGAGATGTCGTTTGGAGAAACTGCCCAATTTTTATTCAATAATAATTTTTTCTCTTTCGGCATAAGTGTAGAACCCCACCCCTCTTGAGCGAGCTCAACCATCAATAATGCCCAACCTGCCTTAGAAGTTTCCTGCCGATACAGTATTTTTGTGGCTTTATTTCATCGAGTAAGGCGTTTATATCCGCCCTCATAATCCGCATTTCGTTGGTCGTTGCTCCTATCGGAGGTCTGATAGCGATCGAATAAATAACCACAGACACAATTGAGATTAATCCGATTGCGACTAAATTAGTTTTTTTAGAAGACATAAGCTATAACAATTCCCAGTTATTTATTTGGGGTTGAGTTAATTTGGCCAGCATATCCGGTTCCAATCGACGCTCCGGCACCTATGCCAAACTCTATTGACCCTGCACCACCAAAACTATAATCGGGCTTAGTACATTAAGGCTAACTGGAATCTTAAATTTCACTTTCAAAATTTCCTATTTTTGGATCCACCTACTGAAACTATTGGTGGTTGGATCGAAAACTTTTATTGAACCACTATGGGTTATTTTTATCTTTATCAACTTCGCTTTTATTTTTAGGAGCGTTCAATGAACCCACAAACGCGACCAAGACAACTAGTAAACCTATTGCCATTGGAGCAAAAATACCAACCGGTTTTGATAACAAGTTAGTCGCTTTATTAATGGCGGCAGTTGTACCAAATTCTAGCCAGTCTTGAACAAATGAAATTACATGAACAGTCACTGTAGAAATCAAAAAAATCATCCAATACTTAAATCGGTTCAACCATTGAGCAATCGCAGTTCCAAATAAGCCACCAAATATCCCAGACCAGAAGCCATCAAACATAGCGATCTCCAATTATTGATTAGTAGATGATTTGACCGCGCTTTGTGCCGCATGACCCACCGCTTACTCCCTTGACGATAGGGGGTGTGGATATTTCCGATTTTTATGTGGGCCGTCATTAAACGAAAAAGTGGATCCGTCCGAGGTGCAACTCAATAGACGCAACAACGGGGCACGTCAACATGGCAAACATTCTTCAACCATTGGCGCGCCGTTTTAGACGCCTCTAACGTTTTCAAAATTAAAAAATTACTAATCAAGTGTTTGATCCTTCGCCTTGCGACGACGTTGAATATCGAGCCAAATGACATTGATCATGAGGCCAATGCTTGCCAAGATTGACAGCTTAATTAATATCATCAGCATCAAATGATCAAGAGTAGGGAATTCTATAGTTCCTGTCTTCGATATTAATGCGACGAAAATGCAGCAATAGATAATTAGAGAAAATGCTGGCGGTCCAACTATCGCCAATCTCACAATTGTCTTCAATAATTGTTTGTTGCTAGAGATATTTATTTTTTCCATCATTTTGTTCAATATGAGCCAGACGCAACTCTGCTTTTTCGAAATAGTTTTTCATTGCGACGTCCGATTAAATATCTTTAGTCTGTAAGTCGTGACTTATTAACGATATCTAATAATTTTTCGAGCTCGATTCCATATGCATTTGGCTCGTAATTAGGCAATATTCCTTCCATCATAAATTCGCTATTGATAACGGAACATAGCCGTTCAATATCATGAGAATCCAAAGTACTCTGTGAAATTTTAGAAAAAAGTGCCTTGTTCGTATCATCAGCTTTTAAGCATAATGATTTAAGAATGGTAACTTGTCGTACCGTGAATAAATTTGTCATTTTTCTGACGGCGGCGCCTCTAATCAATGCGAAGAGAAAACGCTTGTCGTAATTATTTAATCAGCTAATAAACTCTTTAATCCTGCGGTGGCTGCATCTATTGCCGTGACTGCACTATTTGCCCCAACAAACGAAGCCCTGCGGAATCAATCTCATACACCCAGAAATTAAGGGATGCCTGCCTACGACCCAGAGTCATCATTGACATCACTCCAAACTGGACATTCGGTGGCCTCCGAACTGAGCGTGTCGCTATTTACTTAGCTCTACTGAACCATCTATTGAGAATGCCCGACGCGTCTTTTTCCTTTTCAAATACACGTTCGCGAACAAGTTTTCCGGCATTGTCGTGAAAATCTAGACACAATTTTGTGGTCTTGAATATAGCTTTTAAATCGATATCGTTTGAATGACACACCTCGGCAAATTCTTCAATCGCTTGATGATACAGCGGATCAGATACAGCTATAAACCTTACTTCCGCGGCCTCTTTTTGTCTCGCACGATGCCAACTAATAACAATTTCTTTGAATACGCGCATCTCCTGCACTAGATTGTCGAGATCTTGAAGTTCAATGGAAAGACAAATGACGAAAAGCTCTTTTCCTTGATCATTTTTTTTGCTGAATTCTTTTTGATTCATCTAACTTTCCTATGGAGTTGCTTGCTAAAAACATACGCACAAATGTCCGCTGGTCGCTTTATTTCAGTATGCGTTGCATAGCGAACGCCGTGATATCGCTCGTTCTTGAAACTATTGAACCAGTGCGCTGTTGATTTGCACATTAAGTTGCCCCGCTTTTGCGTTTTGCGTTGACCCAACTCTCGCTCGCTTGACTATAGTGGATGTGGATCGAATCACTACCGAAATTTAATTTTTTTTCCTTTCTTGAATGTCATAGAAAATTAAGTGCGCGACCATACCTATCGCTCCTAATAACGACAACTTAAAAAAGAGAATTCGCAGAGACGGGACGAGTATTGGTAGGTCTATCCGGCCTGTATGCGAAATGAGCGCAATCCAAATACATATATAAATTATAAAAAAAAATGCAGGAGGCCCGATTAACATCATCAAAAATATTCGCCATATTAGCTTTTTATGTTTCTTGTAAAAATCAATAGACATGATCATTTTTTCGCCCTAGCTGTATCACTGTTAAGTTTTTGAAAATAAGCTGCAGCGGCCAAGGCTTGGTGCGCTTGACGGCGATCACCACATCGCTCACACCTGTGGCATTACCCGGAACGATCTGCATGTCGACATCCTGATTCGACACGCGCTTCATCTGTTCCAGACCCTGTTCAAGGTTGCGCAGATTCAACAGATCGCGGGCATGCGTGGGGAATGCGTTGCGCCATGTGCCGTAAGTTGCCGCGTCGGCAAACCGTATTTCACCGATGACGCCAGGAATCAAATCGAGCTTGAGCGTACCGCCGGATAGATCTTGTTCGGGAATGAGCAGGCGCGTGGGTGCTGTAACCGTTTTGCAAAATTAACGCCGACAAACGGCGCACGATGAGGTTGGCGCCTTCTCGCCCGATACATTGGCCGCGATAGCGTTCGAGGTAATGCGACGCAAATCGGAGGGATGCGTGGAGAGATAAAAGATCCGGTGCCAAAGCCTTCTGGCCAACGGCTTTCACCGGCTCGCTTAAGCCAGGCGGCAGCATCAGCACGAGCGTATCTATTTTGAAGCAGGGCGACTCCACTGCGACCAGGCCGTCGTCGTTTGGGATGGCGGCGACCGGCGGCTGCAGATCGACATTGGGCGCATTTTGCTGACGCTCCCGCTCCAGGGCTTCTTGCTGGGCGTTTCGGCGCTGAGCTTGCGCATCCGATATGGCCGCCGAACTCGCGTCGGGCGCATTATTGGCCGCCGATACGGGTGCAGCAATGCCGAAGAGCGATACCGTCGCCCATAGCAGCGAAGCGCAAATTCGGCTGAAGGTCATTAGCTGCACTGCTTTTCGCGGCATTATCCGGCGAAGGCTTAAGTCAGTAACAACAGATATTGCAAATGTTAATCCGGCTTGTACTAATGTTGCGCCCACGAACATCCCGCGCCACACTCCCCAGCTCTTTGAATACCCCATTCAAATCCCGCTTTAGCAATTATTATTATTGACGCTTACCCGCGACATGAAAAATGCCAAGGCCTCCCGTTGAGGAGAGGGTTGGCAAATGAACATGTGGAGTGCCTGTTCGTATTAGTGCTTTCAACTAGATTTGAATTTATACAGAAAATATTTTCTCTGGGCAATTTTTCCTTGCGGCAAATTATTGGTATATGAATTACGCTTTTGTGCCTTAATCGGAAAAAAATCAAAGAGTGAGAAAAACGTTAAATTGCTGGTCGGAAAATTCAAAATAACGTTATTCGGGTGATATGTAATTGTTAAGGCGACAAAAATTTCTTTACACAAAGTGTGTGGTTTGCTTACGACTCTTTTCAACTTTGATTGCAAATGGGCTGACCGAGCCGCAGGCGCTGGCTGTCATCTGGTTTATTTATGGCGGATTCAAAGCTTAGGTAACGTCTTCGATTTACGTCTGAATTATTGCTGAGCCATAATTCTGCATAAAAGCCACGTCTCCATGACTTACTAACCGCCATATGTCGCTAAAACGTAAAATATCGACACGTTATCTTGATGTGTCGCTATGGGTGGACATATATAACGGCTGGCTGCCTCGCTGCCTCGACACTACTTGTCTTTTACTCCGCCCCCTGTACGATTACGATAAATTAGATGACGCGACAACTATCCTGACACAGGGGGAACGTTCGCCGAACGAAATGGCGAATTGGTCAGCGGCCTGCTTTGGTTTTTAGGTGTGGTCATCGTGTCGGTCATGAAATTTCCCTTTCGGTATTATTTCACAACTCCGGACACACAGAAAATCTGACACGCCGATGAAGACATCATGTTTTATGACAAATCAGAACTCTCGTAACTACTTTTGCCAATGCCTTAAATATTAATTTCTAGATTTTCTGGAAGAGGAAGCTCGTACCCACTCCAATCCAGTAAAGGAGGAAAAATCTCTGCGGAATCCAACCAGCGAAAACTATCTGTATCAAAGTCTGTCAGTTTAACTACCGCTTTGCTTGATAGCATACGGACATCTAAAATATCCTTCTTCATGATATTTCTTTTCCAGAGAATCGACGCATCAAAAGTGACTTGGACTAGCTTCCAAGCATCGCCGTACGAGCTGGCTTTCTCGCACTCGTTTTTACTGATGTAAAATCTATCTGCGGTATTAGGTAGTGCGGCTTTTATCTCAATGCGTTCGACCGTAGCACCAGACCCTTTGCATGACTCAACGTCATATCCAAATGAATCTGATATTTTTGCAACATGAATTACTTTTTCGCCTTGATACTTTTTAGATTCTATTAATACATATTCGCCAGCATCCCCTAATCGCTTTCGCAGCTCATTATCCCGTAGCGACATTTTAGGTTGAGCCACAGCAATTAGTAATTCCGCAAGATCATCACCAATCCACTCCAATGCGTCTAAATCAGTCGATGGAATGTATTCGAGAGCCACTCCCCTATTTGAAACAACATTCATAATCCAAGAAGGAGGAAAACAATCCAGCAAGACTCTGGCAATACAGAGAAGCGTCTGACGATCGGCCCGCTCAGAAAGTACCTGTAACCGACTTTCGAGAATGACTCCTTCGTTAATTTTAATTAGTCCACCGTCCAGCAACACAGTAACAACAGCGCTCAAATCGAGGGCGGTGGCCATAAAAGTTGATTGGGCTCGTGCGCTCTTTATCCACTCACTGATAGAAGCCGACTGACAAAGTCTTAAAGCTCGACCAAGTAGGAATATAGCGTGGCAATTTCCGTGACTAGGGAGCATTTCTTAGATGTGCGAGTATAGAAGTTAGATCATCATCGAGTGCTGGTTCTACGCCCTCGGAAGTAGCGCTGTCAATATCAGGTAACGCCAATCTCACCAGTCCCGGGTCACCCATTAAAGTGGCCATTGCAGCAACCTTTTCTGCCAAACGTCCATTCACTGTCTCATCTATCGTGCCTGCACTCGTCAATAACGTAAATTGAGTCACCGTACCGTCCGCCAATCCAAGACGGTGTATTCGATCTTGGCTTTGCAAAAATTGTCCCGCATTAAAGGTTCGATCAAGGTAAATAGCATGATGACACCAATGATGTAAGCTGACCCCTTCGCCGCATGCAGCCGGGTTGGCTAGAAGCACTGTGCAAGTCGAGTCATACCGAAATCGGTTGAATTCTCGTTCTCGAGTAATCATTTCGGGAGGCAGTGGTTCTTCAAGGGAGGGAATCCCTCCATGAACGATGGCAGGGTTATATGTAGAAAGATATTTTGAAAGCGCTTTGAGATTTCTTACAAAACTTGACCATATTAATACCTTTTCACCCCTTTGCGTCGCGGCAGCTACTATCTCGGCAATGCGCTTGTACTTCCATGGCGTTTCGTAATTGTTATAAGAATCCAGCAGTTCAAGCAAATGCTCATTGCCATTTAATTCAATCGGTGGATGAATAAATAGAGGATCATCGCCGTTATCCGAACCTGCTCGTAATAACATAGGGTTAGTAGCGGCCTCAAGCAAATACATCATAATGCGACCCAAGCGATCAAATTCGCGCCGACCGGTCGTTTCTAATTTGAAAGAGTCTCGGTATCTCCCAATAAGCGCAGAATATATAGCTTGTTGCAAGCCGCCCATTGAACCTCTCTCCTGAACGAATTTGGTTGGAGGTAGTTCGAGTTCCGACTTCGTAGTTCTGACAAAGTATTTTTTAATTGCTGTGCTGGTTTCCAACAGCACATTTTCTTCTCGGCCGTTGCGCTCTTCATATGCAATTTTTGGCATAATTTGCCGATCTTGACCAGGATAGAGAAAACTAACAAGCGCAACCAGATCATGAGCACCTTGAGGCGCAGGCGTTCCTGTCAAAACATCTCTCCTTCGCGCTGCATAAGCTAAGTCTAAAACTGCCCGACCGTGGACACCTAAAGCTCCTCGTTTTATCCGATGCGCTTCATCCAGAATAATATGTGTCTCCGCATCTGCAACGAACTTGCGAATTTGATCGTAGTCCGCTGCTACTCTGTTGTAATTCGTAAGCAGAATATCAGTTCGAGTGGGTATAACACTGCCTATTCCACCATGCACCACTATGTTTGGGGCGCAAATGAAGCATAAGAGAGAATCTTCTTTCCAAGCACTAAAGGCCGAAATTGGCGCAATTACAAGTAACCGCTGAACGATCCCTCTGTGCTTAGATAGAGCAAAATTTGCCAGTCCGACCGTCGTTTTTCCAGCTCCGGGAACCGAAAAATCTGCTCCGTGAGGTAACTGCAAAATTCTAGCAATATTTGCAAGTTGAAATGGCTTAAGAATACGTTTAAAGCCTGCTAATTTTAGCTCTTCGTCTAAACCTGTGGTATTCGCGGTTTCGGTTTCTAAAACACCTTCTCTAGCCCGCTTATCTTTTACTAACGACTTCAATTGTGATTGAAGTTTTGGTCCAAGTTCCACAGATTCTCCGAACAGCCGTTTGATGTCCCGAATCGTATCAAGCTCTGCCAGGAAAACGTCTACCCGGACGTCCATTGTATCTTTATCGCCTCCGACAACGCCACGACCCATCACCTCTTGAATCCGCGCCCAAGCCCCTTGATTTGAACTAAAATCACGCTTCACGAAGACTAATGGACGGCCCACATTGTGGAGTTCAGAGTAAATCACCCAATTTGCTCCAGCGCTTCAATAGCAGCCTTCAATGCTCCTATTTTCCTCAAAAATTCGGCTTCGTCCCAACCAACCATAACACGAGCACGGGGCAATTTTTGCGCAGCGCGGACGACCTCTGCAGCGGCCGCATCTAAGCGGTCTATGGGCGCTTCAAGCGCGTTCTGATCACGCTGGTCTTCACGCGCCTCATAAGCTGCCGCTTCGATTTTTCTTCTTAGAGATTGGAGAATGTCATCGACCGTTGCATGTCCACTACCCGGAAGGTCTATCGATTCTGATTTTTCCTTCTTCGCTAGGTAGGAAAGAACGTCCGAAAGAGGATCCGAATTCTCTACACCTAAAACATCATCCAAAAGACCGTCCGTATCAGATTTTTCGTCACTATTCCCTTGAACTATATCGAGTATCGGAGCGATAGTTGCATCGCGTCTAATTTCCTGAACAATAAGGGTCGAAGCATCAGGCCGTCTAAGGTTACGTAACTCTCGATAAGTCACTCCTGACAATGTCCCCAAAAAGTAAGCGGCCCTAACGCTTGCGATCACTTCATGTGACTTGCTTTTAATATAGGTCGTCAACTCATCAAACGCCGACTCGTGTTCTTGAAAGTCAAGATGAAAGCGCGTACCACCTGATAATTCAACTAACTGGTTAACTTGCTGAATCTTCTCGTACATACTACGGACGTCAGAGGAAGATCGATGCATCTTTCTACCTAGCCTCTCAAAATCTCGTCCTTCACTAGCAAAGAGTTCCTCGATTAGTAATGCCTCATTAATCCAGGAATAACCCTCTTTAAAATCCTTGGCAATTTGCAGTTCTGTTTCTAGATCGATAATTTCGACTGATGTAGCATCCTCTGGCAAAACTAGGCACTGAACATATCTTGCGGCTAAGTGCGTCTCCCCTTCATACAAACTACGCAGTGCCGCGGTCCTTCGATTACCATTTATCAGCACACCCTCTGCTGTAATTACAGCAGGCTCTTGCTGGCCTCGTTTTTTTATATCGTTCTTTAAATCTTCAAATCCATGTTGTGATGAAAGAATATTGAACTGTGCGAGCTGCGCCTGGGACCCTAGCGGATCCTGTGTAAACAACCCTGGATTCTGGTGCCGCTGAATTTCTCTTCTTTGTTCTGCTTTTGTTCTATGATTCAGTGTAGAGAAGCGAACCCAATTCACTTCCATCTCAACCAGAGATAGCCTTTTATTTGTTCGAGGCCAGGCAGCCAAATCTCCGTAATTCTTTGTGGCCTCAATACGATTTTTTAAAAAATCAGCTCGTCCGCCGTCCAATACTGGGTTTGTCATGTTAACTTCTCAGTGTGGTTGATCTACCTGAGCCAAATCCGGACGAAATATTTATTCGCACAGCAGCTCCCTTTTTTTGAAATCCAATATGCCCGCTGAAAAGAACAGAGTCCGTAGAAACTATTTCAAACAAAGAAAAAAGTATCTGCGGGAATTTAAGGCGACGTGTGCCAGACCAATTCCATTCATCCGCGCCAACCTCAACCTTCGGAAAAACGTAAAGGCAAGGCGGTGGAACAGCAACATCATTAATTTTTATGCTCATAGCTTGTTTTGGACATGGTCGTGTCGGTGTTCCGCATAAATCGTTATGAAAAATTACCCCATCGATCATTTTTTCTGCGTCTGCCGTATCTATTAAGTCAAAAAATTTTTGCTTAAGTCGAGTCACGCCTTTCGCGATATGAACACCAGGTTCGTGTTTCATACTCGGACAAATCCACCACAGATAGCTTTCTACAGCCCAGTCTGGCACTGACCATTGGGTGCTGCTGTGCGCACCATCAGGGCAACCTTTTTGAATAATTGCAACATCGCCAACACCCGGCACGGCAAGTCGATAAATTGTATCCTCTGCATAGTCAGGGGCGACAACTTCGGCAATCAAACCCTTCCGCTGGAGTTCGTTAAAAATATTAATTAGAAATTGACGCCTACTTGAATTTCGTGCGGCGCTACGACCACGAATACGCTCTATCGCAGCAGGCAGCGCCCGTATGTACTCTTCCGCGGACAAACCATGTTTTTCCAGGTATGAAGGGTCAGCCGCAAGCTGAGAAATAATATCAACGGTTTTATCGATTATAAAGTCGGGAGCAACGCCTATATGGCGGCAAGGAGCGGCGGTTTCCGCATTCATAGGCATATAGTTAAATTACTTATATTTTATTGAGGAAAGTGGCTATTTATTTGTATATCGTTAACCATCAAATGACATACAGATAATCTGGAATATGTTTCTGCTCAATGCTTGATCACCTTTATCAAGCGACTTCCTCTCCGGACCGGTCTATACCCCGTTGAGAGAGAGGCGAAAAAACATGTTGCTCTAAATGAGAGATCACCGGCACCACTAACCCATCTCCCATTAATCGATATGCGTCATTGTACTTTTCAGGTAGTCTGTACTGATCAGGAAGCCCCATTAGCCGCGCAGCTTCTCGAGGCGATAGCAATCGAGAACGTACACGACGGCCTTCCACTACGAGAATACTTTGACGGCTGGAGCCACCCCCAGGTGTGCGCAAACAGCCGGCAACATCATCAAAGCGAACTTCCGCTCGCTGGATGCCATTACGAGTACGCCGGTATAAGGCACCGATGCGGCGCTCTCCGGTTCGCTTAGCCGCATTGACTTTCTCCCGATTGATCAACGTCATCATCCCAAGTAAGGCTTGGGTCTCCTCAGGTGTGTGCCACTGCACTCCTGACGGCGTTTCCTCAATCAAATCAGCGAATCCAATCTCACGGGTGGGCGGTGCAGGAATATTCCACCAAATCCAATTATCTTGTACCGATAGCGGCAACTTGTATTTAGCTTCCACCAGTTTGCGGGGATGCCACAAAGCGCCAGGATCACCGCGAGTCAACCCGTGTGGCAACTCCACTCCGGGCGCAACTGCAATAACAAATAAACGTGGCCGCGACTGCGGAACAAAATGCACAGCGTCAATCACCACAGCGCCAAAACGATAACCAAGTTCGGTAAAGGCTTCTCCTAAAGCGATAAAATCTCGACCTTCTGCCGACGAAATAAGGCCATAAACATTTTCAAGTATGATCATTCGCGGCGCGCGCCTCGCCGAAACCAGTCCCTGCATAAGTCGCCAAAATGGCCAAAAGGTGCCGGATCGCTTACCTTGCAATCCGGCTCTGGAACCAGCATGCGATAGGTCCTGACACGGAAATGAAGCCCACGCCAAATCAGCCTGGCCTGGCAAATCTTTAAGCGTTAAATTCGCTACGTCCCCAATTTTCAGATGCTCCTCACCCCAATTTGCCGCATAACTCGCTGCCTTCTTTGAATCAAAATCATTGGCAAACCGACATGTCCAATCTACGCCGAGGCCGGCGCGTGCCATACCGCCTCCAGCAAAAAATTCATAGAACTCAGCCATCTAAAAATTCCTTAATTCTTTCTTGTAGTGTCGCCAGGTTACGTAGCTCACATTCCCAGAGTACGAATGAGTGCCATCCTTCAGCATCTAACGCCAACAAGTGCTGTTGATCTCGTTGTACATTCCGCCTAATTTTGTTGAGCCAATAATTATGATTCGCATCTGGAATTCTCGCCCGTTTACATCCTTCATGAGCATGCCAAAAACAACCATGTACAAATATCACCTTCCTGCGGCTTATAAAGGCAATATCTGGTATTCCGGGAAGGTCCGCACGATGCAATCGATAACGATACCCCATACTGTGTACAAGCCGACGCACAATCCATTCTGGAGTAGTGTCCTTTGAGCGGACTTGACGCATGATGGTGGAGCGTTTTTCAACACTCACATTATCCATTCTTTGCTCCTTATTTTTGCTCAGTATCGGCCATTTTTATCTAATTGTTCAATGGCCTTTCCCCAAGAGATAGAACTTTTTCTTGTGCAATAGTGCAATAACTCGCCCTATCTAGATCAAAGCGAAAGCTTACGGAGATGCCAACTTATTTTAATGGCTTTCGTTGTTTCTAGTTATTACATAATTAGTTGATGCTTTTATCTCATAACGGCCGCCATGGTCGGCATTAAATTAGCCTCATGCGGATAATTTGTTTTTTTCGCCCGATAAAAAAGCCCATTACTTCTGAAAAGAATGAGCTTTCTTATTCTAGATCACGTGGAAGCGCCCTTGACTTACATCTTTAATCATTTATTTGCTAGTTTGTCATTTGTTCTGAAAATCCGACAACAAAATCAAACATCAATATTCCCAGCCCGCAAAGCATTCAACTCAATAAACGCCCGCCGCGGTTCAACATCATCACCCATCAAGGTCATAAAAATCTGATCCGCGGTAATCGCATCCTCAATCTGCACTTTCAACAACCGGCGCACCGTCGGATCCATCGTGGTTTCCCACAACTGACTCGGGTTCATTTCACCCAGACCTTTATACCGCTGCTTGCTCACGCCACGCTCAGCTTCGTCGCGCAGCCACGCCATCGCTTGATGGAAGTCGCCGATCGCTTGTTCCTTGGTCTTCTCGCCAACGCCGCGTTTAATCACCGCGCCCGCGCCGATCAAACCCTTGAACGTCGCTGCCGCAGTCGCCAACACTTGATAATCCGGACCGGCAACAAAGTCGGCATCGATCACGCTGACTTTAATGTTGCCGTGGAAGCGGCGCTGAATACGTAACGCTTGCCGGTCCGTCAATTCATCCGTAGTCACCAGCACGTCAATATTCGGATCGTTGATTTCCTTGACCAAGGCCTGCGCCGATTGTTCGGCATGTTCCAGCGAGTCCAGATTCAGCGTAACGCCGGTCATGATCGCCGACAGCGCAGCGTCGTCGGTGATGCGCGACAGGCGCATGATGATGGCGTTGGCGGTGTTGTATTGACGAACCAGTTCAGCTAACGCGTCGCCGCTGATGGCGGTGGCGCCTTCGGCTGGCACCAGCGCCGCATCGTTCAGGGCAATCTGCATCATGTATTGCGCTTCTTCGAGGTCGTCTTTCAGATAGCGTTCGTCGCGGCCGTATTTGACTTTGTACAGCGGCGGTTGGGCGATATAGATGTGGCCGCGTTCGACCAGTTGCGGCATTTGGCGATAAAACAGTGTCAGCAGCAGGGTGCGGATGTGGGCGCCGTCGACGTCCGCATCGGTCATGATGATGATGCGGTGGTAGCGCAGTTTGTCGGCGTTGAATTCGTCCGGGCCGATGCTGGTGCCGAGGGTGGCGATCAGGGTAGTGATCTGTTCCGATGACAGCATTTTTTCGAAACGGGCTTTTTCGACGTTCAGGACTTTGCCGCGCAACGGCAGGATGGCCTGGAATTTGCGGTCGCGGCCCTGCTTGGCGGAGCCGCCCGCGGAGTCTCCTTCGACGATGTACAGTTCGCACAGCGCCGGGTCTTTTTCCTGGCAGTCGGCCAGTTTGGCCGATAGGCCGAGGCCGTCCATGACGCCTTTGCGACGCGTCAGTTCGCGTGCTTTACGCGCCGCTTCGCGCGCACGCGCGGCTTCGACGATTTTGCCGCAGATGATTTTGGCGTCGTTCGGTTTTTCCTGCAGGAAGTCGGTCAGGGTCTTGGCGACGATTTCTTCCACCGGGCCGCGTACTTCGCTGGAGACCAGTTTGTCTTTGGTCTGCGAGCTGAATTTCGGCTCCGGTACTTTGACCGATAGCACGCAGGTCAGGCCTTCGCGCATGTCGTCGCCGGTGACTTCGACTTTGGCTTTTTTGGCGAATTCGTGTTCTTCGATGTATTTGTTGATGACGCGGGTCATCGCCGCGCGCAGGCCGGTGAGGTGGGTGCCGCCGTCGCGTTGCGGAATGTTGTTGGTGAAGCAGAGTACTTGTTCGTTATAGGCGTCGTTCCATTGCATCGAGACGTCGACGCTGATGTTGGTGTTTTGCTCCGACATTTTGTCGCCGGTGGCCTGAAACACGGTCGGGTGCAATACGTTTTTGGCTTTGTTGATGTATTCGACGAAGCCGCGTGTGCCGCCTTCGAACGCAAAGTTTTCTTCCTTGCCGGTGCGTTGGTCCATCAGTTTGATGTGCACGCCGTTGTTGAGGAAGGAGAGTTCGCGGATGCGCTTGGCCAGAATTTCATAGTGAAATTCGATGTGCTCGAAAATTTCTTCGTCAGCCCAGAAGTGCACTTCGGTGCCGCGCTTGTCGGTGTCGCCGATGACTTTGATCGGGGATACCGCTACGCCGTCAACCATTTCAATGATGCGATCCTGCGGCACGCCTTGCTTGAATTCCATGTAATGGACTTTGCCGTCGCGCCGCACGGTCAGCTTCAGCAGCTTGGAGAGGCCATTGACGCAGGAGACGCCAACGCCATGCAGACCGCCTGAAACCTTGTATGAGTTTTGATCGAATTTGCCGCCGGCGTGCAGTTCGGTCATGACGATTTCGGCCGCGCTGCGCTTCGGTTCGTGCTTGTCGTCCATCTTCAGGCCGGTCGGAATGCCGCGGCCGTTGTCGGTGACCGAAATGGAATTGTCGGCGTGGATGGTGACGTTGATTTCGGTGCAGTGGCCGGCCAGCGATTCGTCGATGGAGTTGTCCAGTACTTCGAATACCAGGTGGTGCAGGCCGGTGCCGTCAGAGGTGTCGCCGATATACATGCCCGGACGTTTGCGAACGGCTTCCAATCCTTCCAGGATCTGGATGGAGGATGCGCCATAAGAGTCTTTGGTGACTGGGGTGTTCTCGGTTGGGGCTGATGACATGGTTACCTTCTGAATTAACTGCTGGAAAACGCTGGAAAACAAAAAAACGTATCGCTAAATGTACTGCTTCTTAAAAGTGGCAAAGGGGCCGCACGGTGTTGCGCGGCCCCTCGTCAGCTAATCGCTGATGTTGTATTAAATACGCATCGGCATTACAACGTATTTAAAGTCGTCGTTGTCGGGAATGGTGATCAGCGCCGATGAATTGGCATCGCCCATCGCGATTTTGACGTTGTCGCCTTTTAGGTTATTGAGGACGTCGAGCAGATAGGTGACGTTGAAACCGATGTCCACGCTATCGCCGCCGTAGTCGATTTCGAGTTCTTCGACTGCTTCTTCCTGATCGGCGTTGGTCGAGCTGATCTTCAGGCTGCCCGGTGCAATGACCCAACGCACGCCCTTGAATTTGTCGCTGGTCATGATCGCGGCGCGCTGCAGCGAACGCAGCAATTGATCGCGGCTGATCGTGAAGTCGTTTTTGTAACCCTTCGGAATGACGCGGGTGTAATCCGGGAATTTGCCTTCGACCAGTTTGGACACCAGTTCGATGTCGGCAAAGACCAGTTTGACCTGGTTGTTGGCGATTTCGAGTTCGACCGGTTGGTCGTTATCTTCCAGCAGACGCTGCAGTTCGAGAATGGTCTTGCGCGGGATGATGACTTCCTGACGCGATGGAAACTCTTGATCGGTCTCGACCTGGCAGAACGCCAGACGGTGACCGTCGGTCGCCACCGCGATGACGTTCTTGCCTTCAACTACCAGCAGCAGGCCGTTCAGGTAATAGCGGATGTCTTGTTGCGCCATCGAGAAGTGCACCATGTTAAAGAGGTGCTTGAGGGTCTTTTGCGGCAGCGTGACTTTCGCGTTGTATTGGTCGGCCAGCACGACCGTCGGGAATTCTTCGGCCGCCAGTGTTTGCAATGCGAAACGCGACTTGCCGGATTTCACGGTCATGCGCTTGTTTTCCAGCGTGACGGTGACGTCGCCGGTTTCGGGCAGGGCGCGCAAGATGTCCAGTAGCTTGCGCGCAGCAACCGTGGTGCCGACGATTTCGCTGCCGGCCCCGACTTCTGCGTGAGTGGTGATTTGCACTTCCATGTCAGTCGACAGAAAAGAGACTTTTTCGCCGTCCTTGCGTATGAGGATATTGGCCAGAATCGGCAATGTGTGCCGACGCTCGACAATACCACTCACGATTTGCAACGGTCGCAAAAGTGTATCTCTTTGAGTTTTGACTAATTGCATAGTCGATATCCTTGCTTGTGATGGTTTAAAGGATGCATTTCAAAAGCGCACTTGGTATAGCGGTATAGCTCGGGGAACTTGCTGCTGTTGCTCGTTATTGTGTTGTTGCTTGCTCGCGATAGCCGTTTGCACGTTGCCGCAGACTTCCCATTTTCGCCCCTTAAAGTACTGGATATAAACCCAGCCTCCGACTATGGTGCCGCGCTACCGATAACATTCCTAATTGTATCAATCCTGACCTCTCAAAGCGACTCCTAGTTAGCCTTTCAGCGTCTGTTCCAACACATGAATTTCGTGATTGCATTCGGGATTTTTATTCCGGTCTGCAGCGATTTTCCGCACGGCATGCAGCACCGTCGTGTGATCCCGGCCGCCGAATAGATCACCAATCTCAGGCAAACTCTTTTTCGTTAACTCTTTGGCAAGATACATGGCGATCTGGCGCGGGCGGGCGATATTGGCGGGACGCTTTTTGGAATACATGTCGGCGACTTTGATGTTAAAGAAGTCGGCGACTGTTTTTTGGATGTTTTCGACGGAGATCTGCCTGTTTTGAACGGACAAGAGGTCTTTTAGCGCATCTTTAACGACATCGATCGTGATGTCCTTGCCATGGAAACGCGAATAGGCCAGGATTTTACGCAGCGCGCCTTCCAGTTCCCGGACGTTCGAGCGCAGATGTTTGGCGACAAAGAAGGCGACATCGTCCGAGAAGGTCACGCCTTCCTGGGTCGCTTTTTTCAGCAGAATCGCAACCCGCATTTCCAGTTCGGGCGGTTCGATGGCCACGGTAAGGCCGGAATCGAAGCGGGAAATGAGCCGGTCGTCCATGCCGGTGATTTCCTTGGGATAGGTGTCACTGGTGATGATAATTTGCCGTTTGGCGGAAATCAGCGCTTCAAACGCATAGAAGAATTCTTCCTGGGTGCGACTTTTGCCGCCAAAGAACTGAATATCGTCGATCAGTAATAAGTCGAGCGAATGGTAATAACGTTTGAAATCGTCAAAACCCTTGCGCTGATAAGCCGTCACGACATCCCGAACGTATTGCTCGGCATGAATATAACGAATTTTGGCAGAGGGATTGTCGATCAGTACCTGGTTGCCGATGGCGTGAATCAAATGCGTTTTGCCGAGACCGACGCCGCCGTAGAGAAACAGCGGGTTGTAGGAAACACCTGGATTATTGGCGACCTGGGTGGCGGCCGCGCGTGCCAATTGGTTGGCTTTACCTGTGACAAAATTGTCGAAGGTCAGGACGTTATTGATACGTGTGAGGTCACGGCGGGGGGTGTTATCCACAGGCCGCTCGTTGATCTGGTCCGGCAATTCCCGTGAGTTTTCCTGACGGTCTTGATAATTGTCGCCGATGACCGGCATCTGCGATGGGGCGCTGCGGCGCGCAATATTGGTCCGCGGATCGAGTACAAACTGGACTTCGATCGGCTGTTCCCAGAACTGGGCGGCCAGCGCGGTAATCCGGCTGGCGAACTGTGTTTTGACCCAATCCAGCTTGAAACGGTTAGGCGCAGCCATGCGCAGCCGGCCATCCTCGAAATCGAGCGGCACCAATGGTTTGATCCAGGCGCTATATTGTTGTGGTGTCAGTTCCTGCTCCAGCTGTGCGGAACAGGTCTGCCAGAAATTTTCCATGGTGCCTATTTATCTTAATGTTATGCAATTGTGATGCATGGAACATCCCAATAAGGATATCGAAGAGCGTGCCATTTTACTCTCGCCGTACAAAGTTATCCACAAGTGATCGATCAAACCTGCGCGAGTCTGGCAGCCTGTGCATAAGTCGGCAACAAATGTTGAAATAATGCCAACTTATCGGGCCGGAGAGGGCTACGGCGCAGCTTAAGGAAACTCAAAACGGGAATTTTAAGATGTTTCTTGCGGCAGACCGTCGACAAACACTTTTAATTCGCCTGGCGCAAATTGGGTCCAGGTTTCATTATCGGTCAGCGGTTGGGTAACGATGACGGCGACGCGGTCATCCGGTGTGGTCACCTGCGAAAAATCGACGCTCAGATCTTCATCGGATAGCTTGGCTGATGCAAACGGGTATTGCCGCACGACATAATACAAATTGGTGGAGCAATGCGCGAAGAGGGCGGAGCCGTCGGAAAGCAGTACGTTGAAGGCGCCGTGCCCGGAGATGTAGTCCATCAATTCCTGCAAGGCCGCTGTGAGCGCCGCCAGCGGCGGCAAGACATCGCCGAAGCGCTCACGCAAGGCCTGCATCAGATAACAAAAGGCGAGTTCGCTGTCGGTAGTGCCGACCGGACGATAAGGACCATTCAAGATGGGCTGGAAATTTTTCAGATCGCCGTTATGCGCGAACACCCAATAGCGGCCCCATAATTCCCGCACAAAAGGATGGCAATTGGCCAGCGATACGCGGCCTTGCGTGGCTTTGCGGATGTGTGCGATAACGTGTTGCGATTTGATTGGGCACTGCTTGATGAGCTGCGCAACCGGCGAAGAGGTCGCGGCCTGATAATCGACAAAATGGCGTACGCCTGAACCTTCAAAAAAGGCGATGCCCCAGCCGTCGCTATGGTGATCGGTAATGCCGGCGCGGGTGGCAAACCCGGTGAAGCTGAAAATAATGTCGGTTGGGACATTGCAGTTCATTCCGAGTAACTGGCACATGATGAGAGATAAAAGCGATCAGGCTATTGTGAATTAATAATTCCGGTAACGGTATCACGCCGGCATTGGCTTATATAGTTAACTTATGCGGTTGCGGTGAATAAACAAAACCCCGCGGCAAATGCAGGCGGGGCTTATTTTGAGAGACGGAGAACCAATTAATATTGGGTAAATCACTTGCATGGACAATTCATTTATTCAGCTTATTTTTGCGTGCAATCACTAGATTCAGCTGACTTATGCTATTTTCATCGGTTATATGACGCAACATAGTTGTATTTTGGCAATAGCGCCATAGCGAGCGTTGTTACCGTCGCTGTTTGCAGTATTTACCGCGGCTTGATTGTCATTACCAAAACTTGCCAGATACCGGTCAGCAAGGGGCGAAATAATATGAAGATGGCGATCAGGGCGCCGATCCCTCCGGCTGTGCGAAGTATCAGAGCAGCCATCGCCAATGCATCTGCCAGCGCGGGGATTGCAGGCTTAAGGGGCTCGACGAAGGATAGGATTGACGACATATTATTTTTATTGAAATTTGACCCGGTTAAACGCTGATACTGGGTCAGGTGTTATTGCGACTTGTGACGTGCGACTACTTCGGCCTTACCAGCTTGCAGGACAATAGATTGATGTGCTGCAAGCTGCTTGGTATTGCTTGATACCGCGCGATGCTTAAGCCATCCAAGCGATGAAGCGAAGTTCCGATGCCAGATTCGGCTGCGAAGCTTGATAGCTATTGGCCATGCTTTCAATTGCCCGTTTATTCTTCGCCCTTGTTTTTTCAACTGTTTTTGCATCAAAGCGGTCAGCCAAAACGCGTAGCAGGGAAGCCAGTTTGCTGCTGAATGGACGTTTTTCGAAATGGCTGAAATTGGCGGTGGTGGTGCTCATGATGATTTCCTTGATAACTGTTTCGTTGTTGCATTGCAGTATATGTATCTGGTGATTTCAATACCAATTCCGTTTTCAGATATCAGTTATGCTATTTACTAATAATAAAATCAATCTTCATAAGAGAACAACATGAGTTTTTTGACCCTGGATTTGAATTTACTGCGGGTATTTGACGCAATCATGACCGAGCAAAATCTGACGCGAGCGTCGAATTTGCTGGCAATGACACAACCGGCGGTTTCCAACGCCTTGAAACGCCTGCGCGATACATTGGGCGATGAGCTGGTGATTCGGACCGCCCATGGTGTACGGCCGACTTCCCGCGCGGAAGAACTTTGGCCGACTGTGCGTAAGGCATTGTCGGAACTGGAAGCAGCGATCACGCCCGAGTCATTCGACGTCTCGAAAGCGCAAACAACTTTCCGCATGGCAATGGTGGACGCGACTGCCGCGCTCTGGCTGCCGTCGCTGATCCGCTCGATCATGACCGATGCCCCACGCATGAAAGTGCGGATGATGCCGCTCACTACGCGAGATCCGCGCTCGATGCTGTTGCGTGGCGATATCGATCTGGCGATCGGTTTTTTCCCGGGCGTCACAGCGCAATTGGCCGATGGCCAGGGTATGGTCAAATCACAAATCAGCCATGAGCGTCTCTACACCGGGCAATACGTCTGCGTGATGCATAAAAGCCATCCGCTGGCGAAAAAGGAATTAACGCTGGATGCCTACTGCGCGGCCGATCATCTGCTGGTCAGTCTGTCCGGAAAACCGCATGCCGTCATCGATGACGTCTTGACCAGCCTGAACCGGGAACGACGCATTTTGCTGACCGTGAACCAGTTTTTCACCGCCGGAAGGGTGGTTGCCAGTTCCGACTTGATTACGGTGCTGCCGCGTCATTTAATCGCTGCTACAGGGATGACCGATGCATTGATCGTAAAAGAACTGCCGTTTCAAACGCCTGATGAACATGTCGATATGCTTTGGCACGAACGCGATGCCCGTAACCCCGCACATAAGTGGTTGCGCGCGCATTTGATCGCCACAACACATGATCAGTTTGGCAGGATCAATACCAAGGAATAAACGTCTTGGGGATTTAGTGGGAAGCTAAGGAAGTGCAGGCAAAAAAACGCCGGATTTTATAATCCGGCGTTTTTTTATGCCTGGCAAGATCGAACACTGTGGATAAATCTGTTGATATCCCGTTAGCAAAGTGGGAATAACACTTCAAAATTAAGGCTTTTCAATTCTATCCACAGATGCTCAGAAAAGCATACAGGCTTTACGAAGCGTTTATTCAAACTGCAAGTCTTTGTTTTTATTGTATTTAGAGCAGTTATCCACAGAAATTGCCTTGTTCTATTACTACTACTATTTATATATACAACTTAATATTAAAAAACTGAGAACCCGAAAACCTGAAAAACGAGGAAAAAACCAAAAAGCAAAAGCAAAAACCGCCTGTGGATAAAGCTTTGGATAAGCTGTGATTAGATTCTGAATAAAACAGCGTTTAGCAATGCCTTATTTTTTGTTCCCATTCTATTCTTCTTGCATACAGGCTTTATCAAGGACTTATAAATTTCATAGGTAGTTGATTTGTAAGATAAATATAGGCTTATCCACAGAAATTGCTGTTGTTAACTATTACTACTATTTATATATATACCTTGTATTAAAACAATACGGTATCTGGACTGATTCCAAAAAATACACAACAGCGCTCGTGCTTGAAGCGATAATCATGTCCGCGTATAAACCATAAGCCGGATCGGGTCTCGATGACTTGCCGGCTTATTTATTGTTTGTTTTATCTATAAGTATTTATCAATAAGTTATGAGTGATTATTTAATATTATGTGGTGGCGCATTCTTGGCCGGTTTAATTGATGCGGTTGTTGGTGGTGGGGGATTAATTTTAATTCCAACATTATTCAGCGTTTTTCCCAACGTGACGCCGGCAACCTTATTTGGCACAAATAAAGTCGCTAGCGTATGCGGTACCAGTGCGGCAGCAATTACATTTGCGAGAAAAGTAAAACTTGAATGGGGTGCTGCAGTACCTGCTGCCTTAGCTGCATTTTTATTTTCATTTGCCGGCGCCTGGACTGTCACCCACATTCCTACCGATTTAATTCGAAAGTTATTACCGTTCGTCCTGCTTGCCGTTGCACTGTATACCGTAAAGAAAAAGGACTTCGGCCAGCATCATTTGCCGATTCATACCGGTAATAAGAAAATTTGGATTGCTATTTTTATTGGAAGCGGTATAGGTTTTTACGATGGCCTGTTTGGCCCTGGCACCGGTAGTTTTCTGATATTCCTTTTCGTCCGTGTATTTGGTTTCAGCTTTTTATCTGCTTCCGCTGTGTCTAAAGTTGTTAATGTGGCGACCAATATTGGGGCCTTGATTTGGTTCGGTGCCAGCGGCCATATTATTTGGCAGCTAGGTTTATTAATGGCAATCTTTAATATTGCCGGATCCACTGTTGGCAGTCGTCTTGCTATTCGTTATGGCAGCAGTTTTGTGCGCAAGCTATTTTTAATGATGGTTTCAGTACTTATTCTTAAAACGGCTTATGACGCGTTTTTAAAATAGGTTTCACGTGAAACAATTACGTTGTTCAAATTATTGGAATTTTTATTAAAGAACCCATAATGTTTCACGTGAAACACAACAAGAGTCACAATAAAAAGAGGCTATTGGCGATCCGCCTAAAAAAGACTTTATAATCACGCCTCTTCCTTTAAGCGGTCAGAGTGTGTCCCATGCTATTTCCTACTCAATTTGATGTGATTGTTGTCGGCGGAGGTCACGCCGGCACAGAGGCTGCATTGGCTGCGGCACGCATGGGCCAAAAAACCTTATTGCTTTCACATAACATCGAAACCTTAGGGCAGATGTCTTGCAATCCGTCGATTGGCGGAATTGGGAAAGGGCATTTGGTAAAAGAAGTCGATGCCATGGGTGGGGCAATGGCAATCGCCACTGACGAAGCCGGGATTCAATTTCGCATTTTGAACTCTTCCAAAGGTCCTGCTGTGCGGGCAACGCGTGCGCAAGCGGACCGTATTTTGTATAAGCAGGCAATCCGTTCACGTCTGGAAAATCAGGCCAATCTCTGGTTATTCCAGCAAGCTGTCGACGATCTGATGGTTGAGGGCGATCGCGTCATCGGTGCGGTGACGCAAGCAGGCATCAAGTTTTTGGGTAAAACAGTGGTGCTGACAGCCGGCACTTTCCTGGACGGCAAAATTCATGTCGGCCTGAATAACTATTCGGCAGGCCGGGCAGGTGATCCTCCGGCGATTTCCTTATCGGCGCGTTTGAAAGAATTAAAGCTTCCACAAGGCCGTTTGAAAACCGGGACGCCACCACGCATAGATGGCCGCACGATCGATTTTTCCGTAATGGAAGAGCAGGGCGGCGATTTTGATCCTATTCCTGTTTTTTCGGTAATGGGTTCGGTAGCGATGCATCCGCGGCAATTGCCATGTTTTATTACCCATACCAATCAACGGACCCACGACATTATCCGGGCCGGCCTGGATCGCAGCCCGATGTATACCGGCGTAATTGAAGGCGTCGGCCCACGCTATTGCCCATCGATTGAAGACAAGATTCATCGCTTCGCCGGCAAAGATTCGCATCAGATTTTTCTGGAACCGGAAGGCCTTACCACCAACGAATATTATCCAAATGGTATTTCAACCAGTTTGCCATTCGATGTGCAAATTGCATTGGTGCAGTCGATGGCTGGAATGGAAAATGCACACATCTTGCGGCCCGGCTATGCAATCGAATATGACTATTTCGATCCGCGCGGTTTGAAAGCATCGTTGGAAACCAAGTTGATAAAAGGCCTCTTTTTTGCCGGCCAGATCAATGGCACTACCGGTTATGAAGAGGCTGCCGCGCAAGGCATGTTGGCCGGTTTGAACGCAGCATTACAAACGCAGGAACGGGATGTCTGGACGCCGGGCCGAGATCAGGCTTATCTGGGTGTGCTCGTCGATGACCTGGTTACCCAAGGTGTGCAAGAACCGTATCGAATGTTTACCAGCCGTGCTGAATATCGTTTAAGTTTGCGCGAAGACAATGCAGATATGCGATTGACCGAAATTGGCCGCCAATTGGGTTGCGTCGGCGATGCGCAATGGGCGGCATTCGAGCAAAAACGCGAAGCGGTTGCGGGGGAACTGCAACGTCTGAAAAGCACTTGGGTCAATCCACGACTTCTCGACGCTGCCGAAGCTGAGCGTGTACTGGGCAAAGCGATTGAACGTGAATATGCCTTATCCGATTTGCTGGCGCGGCCTAATGTCAGTTACGATCAATTGATGACTTTGAAAGGTGTCGATGGTCAGGATCTGGCAGGTCCTGGCGTCGAACAGGATGCGGTTAAAGAGCAATTGCAAATCCAGTTGAAATACGCCGGTTACATCGATCGGCAAGCCGGTGAAATCGAACGGCATAAGGGGAATGAAAATCTGCCGCTGCCGGCCGATCTGGATTACATGGAAGTTCAGGCCTTGTCGATTGAAGTGCGGCAGAAGTTGAATAAACACAAACCTGAAACGATGGGACAAGCCTCTCGTATTTCCGGCGTCACGCCAGCAGCTTTATCCCTACTGCTGGTGCATTTGAAAAAAGGCGATCTGAAACGTGCTGCCGAACACGGCAATCAGGCGGCTTGAATGACAGTGTCGGATTTGCCTCAGAACAGTTTGGCGCAAGGACTCGAAGCAGGTATTGAAAGCCTGGGTCTGAATTTGCGTCCATCCCAGCATCAAAAACTGTTGGCTTATCTGGCGCTGCTTTCCAAATGGAATAAAGTCTATAACCTCACGGCAGTACGAGACCCGGCACAGATGGTCACGCATCATTTGCTGGATTCGCTGGCGGCAGTGACTGCCTTCACCGGCGCGCGACGTGTGCTGGATGTGGGCGCCGGCGGTGGTTTGCCCGGTATGATATTGGCAATCTGGGCCGCCGAGGCGCAGCCGGAAATGCAAATCTCCATGATCGATACCGTGCATAAGAAAACCGCCTTTTTGACGCAGGCCAAAGCAGAGTTGCAATTAAGCAACGTAACGATTTATACCGCCCGTGTCGAACAACTGCAGTTGCAACAATTGCCAAAACAACAAGCTTTTGATGTCATTACCTCGCGTGCCTTTGCAGAACTCAACGATTTCATCAATTGGTCGCAGCATTTGCTGGCCCAGGACGGTCATTACATTGCGATGAAGGGGTTGGTGCCGGAAGAGGAAATCAAACGCCTGCCGGATGGCTGGAGGGTCCGTGAAATACGCCCGCTGGCGGTCCCGCAGTTGCAAGTGGAACGTCATCTCATCTTTATGGAAAGAATGGCATGAAGCATCTATTTAAGCGCTTTACGGTGGCAGGAGCCGGTATTGCCTGGATGCTGACGGTGTTATTGCCGGCATTCGCGCAACAAGTTGAAACTGCGGCTTCGGTCGATTTAACACGCTATGCCGGACGCTGGTATGAGATCGCCAGATTTCCAAACAGCTTTCAAAAGCAATGCATCGGCAATATCACCGCTGATTACCGTCTTATGCTGGACCATACAATCGAAATAGCGAACCGTTGCAAAATGGCCGACGGCAGTCTAGATCTTGCGGTGGGCCAGGCAAGAGTGATCGACAAGACCGGCAACGCAAAACTGCAGGTAAGTTTTGCGCCGGCCTGGTTATCCTGGATACCGATGGTCTGGGGCGATTACTGGGTCCTTGAACTGGATAAAAATTATTCGGTAGCTACCGTCGGCAGCCCGGATCGCCAGTATTTGTGGATACTGTCGCGCACGCCTACCATCTCCGAGGCGGATTACGAAAGCCGTGTCGATAATGCGACCAAGCAGGGTTTCGATACTTCCAAACTGATCAAAACACGGCAATGAGCCAATACCATTTCTCGCTGATTATCAGCATTCGTTCAGGCTTGGCGACCTCATTGGCAACCTTATTAGCAACCTCATTAGCAACCTTAACGACGAACCAATAATTACAAAAAACCATGGCAAAAATATTCTGCGTTGCGAATCAAAAAGGTGGTGTCGGCAAGACCACCACCGCGGTTAATCTGGCCGGTGGTCTGGCGCAAATCGGTCAGCGCGTGCTATTGGCCGATCTGGACCCGCAAGGCAATGCAACGATGGGCGCTGGCATTAACAAGGCTGAGTTGACAGCGTCGATTTACGAAGTCCTGCTTGGATTGTCCGATATCTCTGCTCTGCGTCTGCGCTCCGACGCCGGGAAGTTCGATGTACTGCCGGCCAATCGTGAACTGGCCGGCGCAGAAATCGAAATGGTGGAATTGGACAATCGCGAAAAGCGGCTCAAGCTGGCGTTTGCCGCAGTTGCGGACGACTACGATTTTATTTTGATCGATTGCCCGCCGGCCTTATCGTTACTGACGCTCAACGGCTTGTGCGCCGCCAACGGCGTAATCATCCCGATGCAGTGCGAGTACTACGCGCTGGAAGGATTATCGGATCTGGTCAATACCATCAAGAAGGTACATGCCAAATTGAATCCGGATTTAAAAATCATCGGTTTGCTGCGCGTCATGTTCGATCCGCGCATGACCTTGTCGCAGCAGGTATCGGCGCAACTGGAACAGCATTTCGGCGACAAAGTATTCAAGACGGTCATCCCGCGCAACGTGCGGCTGGCCGAAGCGCCATCCTATGGCATACCCGGTGTTAATTTCGATCCGCAAGCCAAGGGCGCGCAAGCGTATGTCGAGTTTGCCGCGGAGATGGTCGAACGCATCAAAACACTCTAATCAGCTAAGCTTTAGAAAAGACATATGGTTACCAAAAAATCTAAGGGCCTCGGCCGCGGTCTGGAAGCATTGCTGGGCAATTCCAACGACATCACCGAATTGGCAAGCAACACACCCGGCGCCATGTGCGCGATGTCGGTCGACGTGCTGCAAACCGGCAAGTATCAGCCGCGCACGCGCATGGATGAAGGCGCGTTGAATGAACTGGCCGATTCGATCCGGGAACAGGGCGTGCTGCAGCCGATTCTGGTACGGTCGATCGCTTCGCATAACGGCCAGGACCGTTACGAAATCATCGCCGGCGAGCGCCGTTTTCGGGCGGCCAAGCTGGTCGGGCTGGAGACGGTGCCGGTCATCATTACCGAAGCCAACGATCAGAAAACCGCGGCGATTGCGCTGATCGAAAATCTGCAGCGCGAAGATTTGAACCCGCTGGAAGAAGCGCAGGGCATTCATCGTTTATTGCAGGAATTCAATTTCACGCATGAGCAGGCGGCTTCAGCGGTGAGCCGCTCGCGCAGTGCCGTTTCCAATTTACTGCGTTTGATCAATCTGACCAAACCGGTTCAGACCATGCTGATGGCCGGCGATATCGATATGGGCCATGCGCGTGCACTGTTGGCGGTCGATGCCGGCAATCAGATCACGCTGGCTAATCAGATCGTGGCCAAGCGCATGTCGGTGCGGGAAGCGGAGAAACTGGTGACGCGGACCATCGCCGAGCAATCGGCCGGCAGCAAATCGCGTGATGGGGGTAGCAAGGAGAAGTCGCGCGATATTGCAAGACTTGAGGAAGAGTTATCTGATTTGCTGGCGACGCAGGTTGTGGTGAGAACCGGGGCCAGGAATAAGGGGCAGTTGATTATTAATTTTGCGGATCTTGATGCGTTGGATGGGGTGATTGCCCGGTTGCGCGCGGAAGTAAGCGTTGATTAAACGCAGCTAACTGCGCTTTCTGTGGGTGCTGAATCCTTTAGTTTTTACTTGTTGTGGTGATCCTTCGATACGGGCTTTGCCCTACTCAGGACGAACGGTTTTCTTTTTGATTCTCATCAAAACCCCGTTCATCCTGAGCGGTTTCTCCCTAAATTTTAACTAAAACCAGTTCGTACTGAATAGGGCAAAGCCCGTATCGAAGGATCACCTCAACAGGTCAAACTTAAATTCCCCTCAAGCACGCGCCAGCTCTTCAGTGTCATCATCTTCCTCACCCAGGAAACCACCGCTCTGATGCGCCCAAAAGCGCGCATACAACCCACCATGCGCCAGCAGCTCCGCATGCGAACCCTGTTCCACAATACGGCCTTGATCGAGCACGATCAGCCGGTCCATCGCCGCAATGGTGGATAAGCGATGCGCGATGGCCACCACGGTTTTGCCTTCCATCAGCCGGTACAGACTGGCCTGGATTGCGGCTTCGACTTCCGAATCCAATGCACTGGTCGCTTCGTCGAGCAACAGAATCGGCGCATCTTTGAGCATCACACGCGCAATCGCAATCCGCTGCCGTTGTCCGCCGGACAGTTTGACGCCGCGCTCGCCGACATGCGCGTCGTAAGCTTTGCGGCCCAGCATGTCGGACAGCGTTGCAATAAAAACATCGGCTTCTGCACGTGCGGCTGCGGCAAACATCTCGCGTTCGCTGGCGTCGGGGCGCCCATACAGAATATTGTCGCGCACCGAACGGTGCAGTAGTGAAGTATCCTGCGTGACCATGCCGACCTGTGCGCGCAAGCTCTCCTGCGTGACGTGCGCAATATCCTGACCGTCGATCAGCACGCGTCCCTGTTCCACATCGTAAAAGCGCAACAGCAGATTGGTGATAGTCGATTTGCCGGCGCCGGAGCGGCCGACCAGCCCGATTTTTTCGCCCGGGCGGATCGTCAGCGATAAATGATCGATCACCGGACGCTTGCCGCCATAGGCAAAATGGACATCTTCGAAACGGATTTCCCCACGCGTTACAAGCAGCGGCCGCGCATCCTTGCGATCGCGTACTTCATGCGCTTTCGATAGCGTATTAATGCCATCCTGCACGGTGCCGATGTGCTCGAACAACGAAGCCATTTCCCACATCGCCCAATGCGAAATACCGTTCAGGCGCAATGCCATCGCCGTTGCTGCCGCTACCGCACCCACGCCCAACGCGCCTTGCGCCCATAGCAGCAAGGCGACGCCGGCGGTACTCACGATCAACAGCATGCCCAATAAATGATTGACCATTTCGAAACCGCTGACCAGACGCATCTGCGCGTACACCGTCTGTAAAAATCCCTGCATCGCGGTGCGCGCATAATCGGCCTCGCGGCCGGCATGCGAGAACAGTTTGACTGTTGCAATATTGGTATAGGCATCAGTGATGCGGCCGGTCATCAGCGAGCGCGCGCCGGCCTGCGATTGTGCTGTTGTGCTGAGACGCGGCACGAAGTAAATCAAGGCCGCAATGTAAGCGGCGATCCAACTGAAAAACGGCAGCAGCATCCATGCATCGAAGCTGCCCACCACCGCCACCATGGTCACGATATAGACGGTGACGAACACCAGAATGTCGCCGACGATCATATACATATCGCGCACCGCCAGCGCGGTCTGCATGACCTTGGCGGCAATCCGTCCGGCGAATTCATCCTGATAAAAACTCATGCTCTGGTTGAGCATCAGGCGATGGAAATTCCAGCGCAGCATCATCGGAAAATTACCGGCCAGCACCTGGTGCTTGAAGATGGTTTGCAAACCTACCAGCGCAACGCTGCCAAGCACGATGAGCGCCAGCAACAGCAAAGCGCTGCGGTGCTGCGTCCATAACAATCCCGGATGCGCCTGTCCCAGCACATCGATAATGCGGCCCATTGCCGCAAACAGCAGTGCTTCGAACGCACCGATGAGCGTGGTGAACAGTGTCATGACGGCAATATATTTGCGCACGCCTTTGGCGCAGCTCCAGATAAACGCCAATAAGGTCGGCGGTGGCGGTTTCACTATCGCATCGGGGAACGGATACAACAATTTTTCAAACAGGCGAAACATGAGAACTCCAAATCGGGAAGGCGGTGCAAGCGCTGATCCTTAGGTGTGGCATAGATATTCTTTTTTTGCATAACCGGATGGGAATGATTATGCAACAATCGACATTCTGGCTTATTAACCGCAATTAACGCATAACGGAAACGAACATTATGATTGATGATGATCCATTGGTTTATTTGAATGGCGTAATAACACCGATTTCGCAAGCCATGGTGCCGGTGCTCGATCGCGGTTTTATTTTTGGCGACGGTATTTACGACGTGATCCCGGTCTACGACGGCAAGCCATTCCGGGGCCGTGAACATCTGGCGCGTTTATTTCGCAGCATGGCCAGCATCGGCATAGAAAATCCCTATAACGAGGTCGGCTGGAACGAACGGGTCGACAGCATCATTGCCGCCAACGGCCCGCATGATCAAATGGTGTATATCCAGGTCACGCGCGGCGTCGCCAAACGCGGGCATGCGTTTCCTGCCAAGACGACGCCGACGGTGTTTATCATGAGCAATCCCTTGGTATTGCCGAATGCACAGGCGCACAGCAACGGCGTGGCTTGCGTCACCATGGAGGATCAACGCTGGCTGCGCTGCGACATCAAATCCATATCGTTGCTGGGCAATGTGCTGGCCGCCCAGCGTGCGGCGGAAAATCATGTCACCGAAGCGATTCAATTCCGCGATGGCTATCTGAGCGAGGCTTCGTCGTCCAATGTCTGGATCGCCAAAGACGGCAAACTGATGGCGCCGCCGAAGGACAATCTGATTCTGGAAGGCATCCGCTACAGTTTGATTGAAGAGCTGTGCGCGCACAGTAAAATCGATTTCAGTCCACGCAAAATCACGCGCGAAGAAGTATTCGATGCCGATGAAATCATGTTGTCTTCGGCGTCCAAGGAAATCCTGCCGGTGGTGAGGGTCGATGACAGAATTATCGGCAGCGGCAAACCCGGTCCGATCTATGCAAGCCTGTATTCGGCGTATCAGAAGGCCAAGCGCGCATAGGCAAGGCAACCATATAAGGCGGGCAGGGCGTAAAATAGTGTCGCTTAAATTGACACTTAATTACGCTATGCCATTAAGCTATTTCCCGTTACTCCAGGATGCCCGCCATGTCTGATACGCCCTTATTTCCCGAAATTCCCCCCGAACAAAGCCTGATCGAATATCCCAGCGATTTTCCGATCAAGATCATGGGGCCGATGCACGACGATTTCGAGCGAACCATCATCGATCTGGTGCTGCGGCACGATCCGAGTTTCCACGTCGGAAAGCTGGAAAAGCGCCCGTCTGCCAAGGGTAATTATCTGGGCCTGACCGTCACGGTGTTGGCGGTCAATCGGGAGCAACTGGATAATTTGTATCGCGAATTGTCTGCGCATCCCATGGTCAAGATGGTGTTGTAGCCCAGCCGTTTTTCTTTTGCTGATCCTGCACCAACCCATGAATGAAGCGTAGTTTGTCGAGCACCGGGGGCGATAGCGTGAACGGATAGGAATCCGGCATGCCGATACTGCGGTTAAGGCTGTTGAGCACATAAGTCAGCGCAAACCAGTCCGACAGGGTTTCATCGAAAGAGGGGATATTGAGTATCGGCGCAGTGATGACCAATTCCGGCTCGCGCGGTTTGCGCGGTTTGAGTTGCACGCCGCAGGCATGCGCGGTTTCCAGCGTATCGAACATATGCAGATAATGCGCCCAGCTCTCTGCCCAGTCCTCTGCTGGATGCGAGCTGGCATAGCTGCTCACAAAACGCCGATCCCAATCCAACGCCGGCCCGGTGTCGTAATGCTGCTTCAGGCACGCGCCGTAATCCTGCCGCTCGTCGCCGAACAGGCTGCGAAACGGTTCCAGCCAGTTGCTGCCGGCAATCAGCCGATCGAAATAATAATGACCGCTCTCGTGCCGGAAATGCCCCAGCAGCGTGCGGTAAGGCTCATGCATTTGTTCACGCATCTTCTCGCGGCGGGCCGGATCGGCTTCGGCGATGTTGAGCGTGATCACACCGGCGGCATGGCCGGTCAGCACGTGCGGGCCTTCCGGCATCTCCTCCAAAAATTCAAACGCCAGACCTGCATCGGGATCGTTGAGCTTCGGCGACGGTTGAATGTGCAGCGTCCATAGCGAATGCAGCAGCCGGCGCTTGGCCGCTTCCAGGCGCTGCCAGTAGAGTCGATTTTTCTCGATCGATAGCGATGGAATGATGCGCGTTAACTGGCAAGAGGCGCAAAGTTCGCTGTCGGCATCGCTTTCCAACATCCAGTTGCAAACGTTTTCAACCGCATAGTTGTGGCATTGTTTGTAGGTATGCCCGGCGTTGAGTGGGTTCACGCTATGCCATTGATTGCCCGTACCCGCTACAAAGCTGCTGATGATTTGATGTTCAGGCTGATAGCCGAGCATGCTCCCGCACTGGCCGCAGTGCGTGTTTTCAAAAAATACTTGTTGTCCGCAGTGATCGCAGTGAAATGTTTTCATTGCCGCTTTCCGACGCCCATGCGCTGCAGCGCTGCTAAATTTGTTGTTATTTACTATATTCGTATTGCTGCAAATAATGGTGTATTTTGCAGAATTATCTTTGATCAAAAGAACTTTCGATCGAGAGGTGGAAGGCACGTCGGTGGTTCGACGTGCCTATGATCGTAATGTCCGGCTTTGATCAGAAGCTGTGGCGGATGCCGGCGATCAGCGCGCGGGAATTGTCGCCCTTTGCGCCACTCAATCCCGCGCCGGTGGCGCCGTTGATGACGAACTGTGCGTTGCGGTCGGCGCGAATATAAGAGATGCCGGTGTAGAGCGTAGTGCGCTTCGACAGGAAGTAGTCGTAACGCACGCTGTACGCAGTTGCATTGGCGCTATTGACGGCGCGATTGCGGAAGCTGCCGACATCCAATAGCAATGAAGAATTGGTCAACGGGATGGTGGCGCTGAGCTCATAAGTGTTATGGCGATTCTGACCGAAATCGTCGCGCACGTCGCTCGCCAGGAAGGCCGTTTTGAGCGGACCGAAGTTATAAGACATGCCGAAAGCCGTCCATTTTTCCTCATCGTTCTGTATCGTTTGCTTCGTCGAATAGGATAGGCCCAGCGAAACGGGACCGTTCTCGTATTGTCCGCCCACGCTGCCGACATTGCCGATATTGCCTATTGAGGGATCGCTCGGCGGGCTGTTGGGCGTATTGTTTCTGCGCATGCCGAACAAGCCTTTGAAAACTAGCCCGCTGAAGTTGGGGCTTTCATATTTGATCGAATTATCGATGCGCAGCAACGAGCCATCGTCGAAGTATTCGGTGGCGTTGCCCCATGCCAGCCCGCCGCCCAGACTGTAATTGACCAGTGTGTCGTAATACGGCGAGTATTGACGGCCCAGCGACGCCACCCCGAAATTACCGGACAGACCGACATAGGATTGACGTCCGAACAATCGGCCTTGCCCCGATGAGCCGTTATCGGCATTGATGCCGGCTTCCAGTACAAACAGTGCTTTCAAGCCGCCGCCGAGGTCTTCTACGCCTTTGAAACCCACCCGCGAGCCGTCCAGGCCGCCGCTTTGAATACGCCCGGCGCTGTTTGCTCCGGTCTTGCTGTAATCCAGATATTGATCGACCACACCGTAGACGTTGACGTGGGATTGCGCCTGGACGCCGCCGATCATGCTCATGCATGCGATGGCGATAAGGGAATTCTTCATACTGCTTGCTCCTTCGATTGGAATTTGAATTGAAATGGAATTGGAAAACGCGTTAGAAATTTCCGGTTTGGAAATTGCGAAAAAAAGTCTAGCGTTTTAAACCATTGATGAGAGCTGGCAGAAGGCAATAATGCGGTCGATATCGCATGAATCCGATTGTCGGGCGTGACAAATCAGATGACGGAAAATGGTAAATCAGAATGTATGAAGGTATAACCTAGGGTTTGCTGAATTGTGTTTTTGATGCGGCGGAAAATTTATGCGCTCGCTGCTCGCAGCGTTTCAATTGCCGCCATGTGATTTTCAGCGTTAAGCCGCAGGCAAGCGAATGTCATCGAATTGCATTGGATTCAACATCCTTGCCACCACCTGCGACCACAGCAGCGGCTGCCGCAATGAAATGCGCGGCGCGGCAATGGCGGCTTCGATGGCGGAAACGATCGATTCCGCATTCCCCGGTTCATAACCGAAGCGGGTCCTCGCATAGTCGCCGACGATGGGGTTTGGACAAACGGCCGGCAATTTGAAGAAGTCGTATTGAATCAACTTCAATGAAGTATCCGACAAGTAGCGCGGCACATTGCGTGATCGATACGGCGCGATGCCGATGCTGGCATGTTTGATGTAAGGCAGCGTCAATTGGTGCGGCATCTCATCGTAGACTTTGACGTTCTCGCCATAGCCGGGACGTCTCCCGCTGCCGGAACCGATGATATGAAATAGTACGTTGGGAAAACGCTGCGAGGCCGTGATGAAAAATTCCGGATCGAACAGCATCGAACCCACCGATACCGCATTGATCCCATGCTGATAAGGCGATGGGTCCGCATGCTCGGCAACCGAAAAATCGAAGCCGTGCGGAATCACATAGCGATTAGACGACTGCGGCATGCTATCGGCCATGAAGCGCGATTTCAGGCATAGCGCCGTCATTTGGGGCGCCACCCGATCGAAGGTGGTCCGCACATACGCTGCAGTATTGATGGCCGCTAAATCGTCAGAGGCGACATAGATGGTTTTGGCGCGTGGATTGAGCTGTTTAACCAGATCGAAGAAAATCGGCGCGATACCGCTTTCGAAAAACACGGCATCGGCGTCCATCATCCAGGCGGTCAGGACTGGACTGGGGTGGGTGATATAGCGTCGGAACAGAAAATCTTCGAATGGGCGCAGATAGAATTTGCGCACATTAAAAGGGTGGATCAGGGTTTTCCATAAATAGCACTCGACGTTATTGTGCAGTGTTTTTCTGTTCGCCAGAGGCAATAGCGAGGCTCGGGGATCCGATTTCAATTGGGATAACAGGCTGTACTGACACGAGAAAAAACGTGTTGCGCCCAATTTGGCAAGTTCGGCTGTCACGAAGTGAATGCCGGCTTTTCTATGGGAGCGGTAGTCGTGTGCCGAAATTACCAAAGATTTCATTATTATTCCTTGGGGAGAGGCCTTGGTACCAAAAGGCCACGAGCAAGGACTGACATCGGCGGTCTTAAAAAGTTGCCGCATGGAAATCAAAGAAGGTAGAAATAATTGCCAGGAAGAAACTAAATGAATTTCTAATCAGACCTTCCTGGGAGGGGAAATGCTGATTGGTCCAGTCCCGGATGAAATAATGCAGCGCGCCTTCGATGACGATGAGTGTCTTTGGAGGCGGCATGGTCGTACAGCCGTTCGCCAGCCCGCACAAACATGTAGCCGCCCATTGACGAGACCATCACCGGCACGCTGATATAGCCGACTGCGCAGATGGCGCCGCGCCGTTGTCACGGCGACGCTGGTGACCATTTGCGTGCGTTGGCGCCAATGAAAAATGGCAGCAGAGCAGAGAATAATAGGGCGGTTAATTTTCTCGTTTTTCTAATTTATCCAGACCGCGTTTATATCGAGCAATGCGTTCTAATTGCTTGTTCTGTGTCATTGCTTTTTTTATATCATGTGCGTATCTTAAGCCGCACATTAATAATTTTATTGGGGAAAATAATGCCACAGAAAACAGTAAAGGCATTGGCGGCGCTGGCAGTCGGCTTGCTGCCTTTAGCAGCTTATTCAGCGGACAAGCCATTTCATTTGATGGAAGCATCCATTAGCGATATCCATCAAGCGATGCAGGAAGGTAGCCTGACTTGCCGCAGCTTGACGCAACAATATCTGGATCGAATCCAGGCTTATGACAAGCAAGGCCCGGCACTAAACGCCATGCTCTACATCAATCCGCATGCGCTGGAACAAGCCGACGCAATGGATCGCGAATTCAAGCGCACCAAAAAAATGACGCCGCTGTTCTGCATCCCAACCGTACTCAAAGACAATTACAACACCGCGGACATGCCAACCACCGGCGGCTCCGCTTCCTTGGAGGGCTCGCAACCGGGGCAAGATGCATTTGTCGTCAGTCGGCTGAAAGAAAATGGCGCCTTGATTCTTGGCAAGACCAACATGCAAGAATTTGCGCTGGGCGGCGTGACTGTCAGCTCGCTGGGCGGGCAAACAAAAAATCCATACAATCTCAAATTGACGCCGGGCGGATCCAGTGGCGGCACCGCTGTGGCGCTGGCATCAAACTTCGCAACCGTTGGTACCGGTTCGGATACTGCCAATTCGCTTCGTTCGCCGGCATCTGCCGACAGCCTGGTCTCGATCCGATCGACGCTCGGTCTGGTTAGCAGAGATGGCATTGTGCCGGTGTCTTTCACGCAAGATGAAGCGGGCCCGCTGACCCGCTCCGTGGCCGACACAGCCCGCATGCTCGATGTCATGGCCGGATATGATCATAACGACCCGATTACGGCATTGAGCCGTGGCCACATTCCTAAAACATATACGGCTTTTCTGAACAAGAATGGCTTGAAAGGCGCGCGAATCGGTGTGCTGCAAACATTGTTCGGCACGGGCCCTGAGCATCAGGACGTCAATAAGGTGATGGCGAATGCGATCGAGCTCCTGAAAAAACAGGGCGCGATCATCATACCTGTCACCGCCCCAGAGACCGATACCGATAAATTGAACGCCAATCTGGACGTGCAGAAGTACGAATATAAAAGCGTTATCAACAGCTATTTAGCGGCTTACGGTAAAAATGCGCCGTCGCATTCGCTGGATGACATCATTGCTTCCGGCAAATTTCATCCCTCTTTAGAGAAATTTTTACGGTCTGCTCAAAGTTACAAAGATGGCCTGAATGAGCCGGACTATAAGGATCGGCTCGTAAAGATTAATTCACTGAAAATGACGCTTGCCAATTTGATGGCGGAAAACAATTTGGATGCCATGGTTTATCCGCATCAAAAACGTTTGCCGGCGCCCATTGGCGAATATGACCAGAAGGAGCGCAATGGCATTCTGGCCTCGCTGACAGGCTTCCCGGCAATTGTCGTTCCTGCCGGATTTTCTCCGTCAACCGAAGATGCGCCACGTGGCGTTCCTGTTGGCATGGAATTTATCGGACTACCCTGGAGTGAGCCGCAACTCATCAAATATGCGTACAGCTTTGAGCAAACTGCGCATGCGCGCAAGATGCCGGCGTCTGTACCTTGATGGCACGTTATTGAGTCATTAAGTCGTTCGCAAAAATGGCCCGGTCATGCGGTAATGTCGTTCAGTTAAAAAGCGTGGGCCGCGGTCTGGCCGATTAAGCCGCCGGCTTTATTTCGGAGATTGCCCCTTAGCGCTGCGCTTTGCCGGCGGCCGTTGTACTCCGTTCGTGTCCTCCAGCGGCCTACGGCCGCTTCCCCCTTTTACCTCACTGCGCACAACAGCCACCGGCAAAGCGCAGCGCTAAGGGGCACTTTCACGTATTTA
>JAQGNR010000197.1 GCA_028291765.1 Herbaspirillum sp. | reverse complement strand
TGGCCCAGCCTTCCCGGCTCGACGCCAGCACCAGCGCATCGGCGGCGCCGTAGAAATTTCTTAACGCCGCCTGCGGTAGCGCGCCGAGAAACGTCACCCGGTCTGCAACGTGCAATTGCGCGGCCAGCGCTTGTAAGCGAGGCAGCTCCGGGCCGCTTCCGGCGATCATCAGGCGCACGTCCGGCAGCAAGGCAAGGGCGGCGATGGTCAGCTCGTGACTTTTGACCGGCACCAGATTGCCCACTGAAAGCAGGGTGAATTGATGCATTTGCAGTTTTGCCCGGACGGCCTCGCGATCGACCGGCCGGAATAACGCCAGATCCACGCCGTTGCGCAGCGAAACAACGCGTGTTGCTTCCACTCCCAGCGTGATGATTTCCGTTCTCAGGGCTTCACACACCGTGACGATGCCTGCCGCTTTTTTTGCGGCCCATTGAATCATCTTGCGAGGCAGGCGGTGACGCGGCAGCAAGGTGATGTCGGAACCGCGCGCCGTAATGACGACCGGTTTGTCGAAATGCCGGCCCAGCATCACCGCCGCCACGCCGTCGGGATAGAAATAATGGGCGTCGATCGCATCGAAATCATAACCATCGTCGATGATGCGGCGGATGACCGGTTTCATGGCGCGCGCTAATAAAAACGGGGCCAGCGTCATCCCTATTTTCGGCAACAGCGCATAACGCGGATGTTCGACATCGATGCCGAACCGGGTTTCTACGCGTGGAATCTTGGCAAAGCGCGCATACGCGCCGAAACGCGGATGACGGGATGGAAACCAGGGAACCGGCGCCACAACGCGCGAATCCACCTCGCCGCTGGCGATCAGGTGGCGCAGGCGCGTCTCCACGAAAATGCCATGACCCGGGCGTTCCGCGTTCGGGAAAAGGGTGCTGAAGGTCAGCAGTTTCATTGTTTCGCAGCCCGGAGCAATCGATGGTAGATCGCCTGATAGCGGGCGACGCTGGCGCGCCAGTGACGTTCGGTCTCGACAAAATGACGCCCGGCTGCGCGCAGCGCGGGCCAGCGGTGGGGTGCGGCCAGCAGCGCCAGCACTTTTTCGGCCAACGCGTCCGGATCGCCGGCCTTGAACAGCATGCCGTTTTTTTCATCCTCGATCAGTTCCCGGTGGCCGCCCACATCGGATGCCACCACCAGCCGGCCCTGCGCCATGGCCTCAAGCGGTTTGAGCGGCGTGACCAGATCGGTCAGTCGCATTTTTAATCTGGGATAGACCAGGATGTCGCTCAGATTGTAATAACGCTGGACCTGGTCATGCGCTACCCGGCCGGTGAATATGACCTTGTCGGCGACATTGAGCCGGGCGGCCAGCGCCTTGAGCTCCTCTTCCTGAAAGCCGCCCCCGACCAGCAGCACGCGAACCTCGGGATTTTTGGCCAGCATCCGGGGCAATGCACGCAACAGCACGGGCAAGCCCTCATAGGCGTAGAAAGAGCCGATGAAACCAAGCAGCAATTTGCCTTCCAGGCCCAAGTCTTTTGCCAGTTGCGCATCGGATGATTGGCCGACCATGAAATCCTCGATGTTGACGGCATTAGGAATGACAGTGACTTTATCGGCAGGAATGCCGCGTTGCAGGATGTCATTGCGCAGGCCGTTGCAAATCGTGGTGACAGCGTCGACACGTTTGAGCGCATGGGTTTCCAGCGCTCGCGTCAGACGGTAGCGCATGCCGTCCTTCCGGCTGGTTCCATGGTCGACCGCCGCATCCTCCCAGAAAGCCCGCACTTCGTAGATCACCGGTATGCCCAGGCTACGGCCGACGCGCAACGCCGCAATCGCATTGAGCGCCGGTGAATGGGCGTGCAGAATATCGGGTTTCACGACAGCGGCGACTTCCTTGAGACGTTTGGCGAGGCCGTCGATCACGGCGAGCTGATTGAGTACGGGTAATTTCGCCAGCATGTTGCGTGAGAGGGGGGTACGGAAAAAATTCCAGCCGTCGATATCTTCAAGAAGCTTGCCGGTCTGTCCTTGTTTGGCGCTGGTGATGTGGAATGTTTCCCAGCCGAGCGCGCGTTGCTCCTTGAGAATCGAGAGCGTGCGGAAGGTATAACCGCTATGCAGCGGGAGGGAGTGATCGAGAATGTGGAGGATTCGCATTGTCGTGGCTGATGGGAAGGGGCGAAGGTTAGGCAATCAGGCAATCAGGCAATCAGACGATCAGGCGAACGGGCGAGCTTTAGCGAGGGCGCGTAGACCTGGGCAGGTTCCTCCAATACATTGCGCAAAAAGGAGGCGAACATCAGCAGTGCCCAGAGCGCAGCGCTGTAATCGCGCCGCCCGGACTGATGCTGGGTGACCATTTCTTGCACGAAATCCATATTGAAGATCTCCGTATCGCGCAGCAGCGGCCCGAGCAAGGCATCGTTCACGCTTTGCCGCAGAGGGCCGCGGAACCAGCTTGCGAGGGGAATTGAAAATCCCATTTTGTCGCGGTACAGGATGTCGCTGGTCAGGGTCGATGCTAGCGATTTCTTGAGAATGTACTTGCCCTCGCCGCCGTGCAGCTTGAGCGAGGGCGGCAGGCCCGATACCCATTCCACGAATCGATGATCGATCAGCGGCACCCGCACTTCCAGCGCATGCGCCATGCTTGCGCGGTCGACTTTTGTCAGGATATCGCCGGGGAGATAGGTTTTCAGATCAAGATATTGGATCATCGACAGCGGATCATCGGTCGGCGACCGGGCTGCGTGGCCGCGCATGACCTCAATGGCCTCGTAACCCTGCAGATCCTTGCGAAACCCGCTACTGAAGAGCAGATTGCGCACGCGATCCGGCATGATGGACACGCCGTGGAAATAGCCGTCCACCGTGTCGCGGGCGAGCGCTTCGAATGTGGTCTTGGCGCGTAGTACGCGCGGCGCCCAGTCGGCTTTGGGATAATGCCGGCCAAGGAAACCGAACAATGTCCCGCGCAGACCATCCGGCATGGCGGATCGCACACGTTGTTCGGCCATGGCATATTTATAACGCCGGTAGCCGGCGAAATTCTCATCCCCGCCGTCGCCGGAAAGCGCCACCGTCACCCGTTTTTTTGCGAGTTGGCATACGCGGTAGGTGGGGATGGCTGAGCTGTCGGCGTAGGGTTCGTCGTAGAGATTTGCCAAAATATCGATCAGGCCGTAGTCGTCCTTGTCCACGGTTTCGGTATAGTGCCGGGTGTTGAAACGGGCGGCTACTTGTGCCGCATATTTCGATTCGTCGTACGCCGGATCGTTGAATGCAATCGAGCAGGTATTGACGGGCGTGTCGGTAAGCCCGGCCATCATCGCCACGACCGCGCTTGAATCAACCCCGCCGGACAGAAAGCCGCCGAGCGGCACATCCGAGACCAGATGGATGCCGACCGTTTCACGCAAACGTTCAAGTAATTCTTCTTCGATTTCCGCTTGCGGCCGGGGCGCCTCCGGTTTGAACGGGACATCCCAGTATTTTCTCTGCCGCACGAAGGAATTGCCGGCCTGCAAAACGATGGTATGGCCGGGATCCAGTTTTCGTACCACCTTGAAGATCGTGCGCGGCTCCGGTATGTAACCATAGGCAAAATAGTCTTCGACGGCGCAAGGGTCGAGCTCCCGCGACAGCGCAGGCACCGCAAGCAAGGATTTCAGTTCGGAGCCGAACACGAATCGGCCGTCCGGCAGCGACGCATAAAACAGGGGTTTGATGCCGAGCCGGTCGCGGGCAAGGAAAAAAGTTTGACGGTTGCGATCCCATAGGCCGAAGGCAAACATGCCCCGGAAGCGTTCCACGCAAGTCTCGCCCCATTGCTCCCATGCATGGACAATGACTTCCGTATCGCAACGGGTGCGAAAAGTGTGGCCGAGAGCGGTAAGCTCAGTCATCAACTCCCGGTAGTTGTAGATCATGCCGTTGTAGACAACGATCACACTGCCGTCTTCGTTGAACAAGGGTTGTTGTCCGGTGGTCCGATCAACGATGGACAGGCGGCGATGCCCCAATCCGACGCCCGGTTCAATGTGCAAACCGCCGTCGTCCGGCCCGCGATGGTATTGCGTTTCGTTCATGCGATCGAGCAACTGCCGATCGATATCCCGGCTGCCTCGCAGTGTAAAAATGCCGACAATTCCGCACATGATTCAGCAACCTCCCAAGCGGTATTTTTTTTCGCCGCGCATGGCGTCATACATACCCGTGTATGCGGAGAGCATCGACGCCATGCCGTAATGTTTTTGAATGCGCTCGCGTCCCGCCGCGCCGTGTTGCGCGGCAAGCTCCGGCTGTTTCACATAGACTGCCAGCGCCAGCGCCAACCGTTCTGCGTCGGATGCCGGCACCAGCAGCCCGGTCTTGGCGTCGATCACGACTTCAGGCACGCCGCCGACGCGGGTGGAGACCACCGGCAGCCCGGTGGACATGGCTTCCAATATCGTGATCGGCGTACCTTCGGCGATCGAAGACAGGACGAAAACGGAAAACGTGCGCATGATATTGGCGATATCGATCCGAGCACCCGGCAACCAGACTTGATCTGCGATGCCCGCAAGTTCAACTTTTTGCCTGAGCGCCGGCAGCAAAGGCCCTTCGCCGACGATCGCCAGTCGCAATCGGCTCTTTTGTTCCGGTATCAGCGCAAGCAGGCGGATAAATGCGTCGACCAAGCCGGCATGATCTTTAACGTCCTGGATGCGTCCAACCGTGCCGATGACAAAGCAATCTGCCGGCAATGCGGGCGCCAGTTGCCGCAGCCCGCCTTCGGGAGGACAGAATTTTTCGGTATCGATACCGTTTGCAAGCAAGAGGTTTTTCTCATCCGGCACGCCGATTGCGGTTTTCAGCCAGTCGTGCAGATCGATCGATACGGCGTAATAGCAATCGTAGAAAGGCAAAACCAAGCGGCGCAACAGATTGTGTTTCCGATTGGCGCCGTGCGGATCCCTGGCATCGCGCCCGTGTTCTCCGTGCACCCGTACCGGAACCTTGGCCAGCATCGCGATCGGCGCGTATTCGATTGCAGACAAGTTGTAGGTGTGCAGAATAGTTGGCTTCAGGCGCCGCAGGAGCCGCCACAATCGAATGTGCGTACCCGGGGCGAGGCCTGGCGGCTTTCCCAGCGAATGCAAGGCAACCCCGGGCCTGGTGATTTTTTTCGAAAAATCGGTGTAGTCCGTCAGGCAGACCACCGCATGGCGATATTTGTCTGCCGGCATGCGATTGATGCATTCGATCAAAAGCGATTCAAGTCCGCCGAAATCGAGCCGGTAGATCAGATGAACCACAAGAGGGATAGGATTGCTCAAGATATCGCGCCTTATTGTTTTCTGTTGCTATCAAGCGTGGCTTTGACATGCGCCAGATTGCTTTCCAGGAAAGCACGCAGGGTGCGACGCGCTTCTTCCGGATTGTCGGTATACCGGGCAAATACGAATATTGCGGCGCCGTCATCGCCGTGCATCGTTAATTTGCTTTTGGCCTGAAGCAGTTTTGCGATGTAGTCGTTCTCGATAAATTGCCCATTCATCCAATACCAATGCCAGATCAGCAGGGGGCCGGATGCGCTCTGGATCGTTTCCTCCCGCAGCGCCAGTTGCCGGCCAGATAGCGATTCGGTGCGCACCGTGGTGGACAGTGTGTTCCAGGGGCTGTTTTTCTCGGGCAAAATCCGGTTTGCAGAGCTGATGAGGGTCGCTCCCTGATGCTGGTTGCGGTAATAATAAATAGTCAGGCCGACCTGCTGCGATCCCTGTCGGAAGAAGCGATAGAGTTCGGCCCCGGCTGGATAAAAGCTTGGTTGCCAGGTCGAAAATGCGTCGCTGTCCTGCCAGTCGCTGTGTAGTCGCGTCAGCGTGGCTGGTGTGGCGTCCTCCGCTTCGCTGCGATACATATATAAGTCATACGCGGGCCATATGCCGATGCAGGCAATGGTGCATGCGGCAAACAGCATAAATTTTCGGGCAGATGCCGGTTGGCCGGGCGCGGCAAGGAAGCTTGGCGGTGTTGCCGCCGGTGTTGCTGCAAGCGTTGCCGGCGTTATGTTTTCGGTCCAGAAGCCGCCAATCCAAAACATGATGAACGTTACGAGTCCAAAGAACAGCCAGCCGTAGACAAGATGATCCACACCGACTGCAAGCCGCATATCGCTGAGATGGCCGATGATGACAATCATGTACGCCCGTAGTCCGTTGGCGACAATCGGAATGGCGATCGACATGAGTATAAAAGCGGCCTGGCGTAGCCGTGACCGATAGCTGAGATGGGCATAGAGACAACCCAGCGTGACCGAGGCGATCAGATATCGCACGCCGCTGCAGGCCTCCTCTACCGACCAGCTACCGGATGGTATGACAAAGGCATTGCCCTCGCGTAAAACGGGGATGCCGCTCATTCTCAGCGCCCCGACTGTAAAATTTGCGGTAAATTCGATCAGGGGATTGATGAAAATTTCACCGAACGGGACCATCAGCAGCAGGAATGCAAGGGGAAACGCAATCGTCCATGAAATACGCTTGCCGAGCAGTGCGACGGCAGCCGAGATGATGATCGCCACGAATGCGTACTGCCTCACTATTTGCACATCGGCGAGGTCGGCCAGCAGCCACGCCAAGCTGCACAACATCAGCAAGAGCAGTGCGAACGGAAACGGCGCCGGTGTCATTTGCGCCAGCGTTTCGCGGCGCCGCCAGATCAGCCAGAGGCTGATCGGCAAAATAAAATATTGGTGCGTGAAGGTTTCCGATCTGTTCCAGATCGCGATGATCGATTGCAGCGTATTCCAATAAATCAGCAGCGGCGTCAACAAGGTCAAGGCAATCAGGATTGTCTTGAGCATCGATGAGCGATCGGCCAGAACAAGGGTTTTGGTGGGCATGGGTCGTCCTTATTGCGCGGTAAAGTTAACCGGCTGCTTATTCTCAAGCAGCGTATCGACAATGGCGAGCTTGTTGCGCCAGCAATAGCTTGTTTCCATTTTTACCCTCGCGCGGGCGGCGAGAGCGCCATTCGTTTGCAACAACTCGCACGCGGCATCGGCAAACGCTGCCGCATTTGCGGCCAGCATCAGCTCCTGGCCGGGCGCCGCATCGATTCCCTCCAGCGCCTGCGGCGAGACCAGCACGGGTATTTGCATCGCCATGGCTTCCAATACCTTGTTTTGTATGCCGCGCGCGATGCGCAAGGGCGCAACGGCAAACTGCGCATGCGCCAGGTAGGGACGGATATCGGCAACCGTACCGGTTATCCGCACGCCCGGCAAATCCGCCAGTGCGCGTACCTCCGCCGAGGGTTTGGCGCCGACGATATAAAACAGCGTGTCTGGGTGACGCGCGCGCACCAGCGGAAAGATGTCCCGCGCAAACCATTGCACGGCATCGACATTCGGCCAGTAGTCCATCGCACCGGTAAAGACGATGACGGCCTGATCTTTTGGATAAGGGTTCTCGAACCGGTGGACGGGCGAAAAATAATCGATATCCACACCGTTGTTGAAAAAGCCGATTTTTTTCGCACTGCAAGGTGCGAGTCGCCGGAATAAGGCCGCTTCCGATTGGGATACAAACAGCGAAACATCGAAATCGCGGGCGATCTGCCGCTCGTATTGCAGCAACCGGCGGCCTTCGCGTCTATAGAGCCAACGCAGGAGCCAGGTTTTTTGTTCGGAATACTGCTTCCATTTGTCCGAATCGACATCGACAAAGTCGACGATGCGTCGCGTCAGTCTGGGATCGAGCGCATATTGCGCCATGACCGATGAAAAAACCAGGACACGCGAAACGGCTATTTTTGCCAACAGGTTTTCGACCCAGGCATGCAGACCGGCATCGCGGTAATAATCCAGGCTGAGGGCGCGATTGGCGACCAGCGCGCCAAGGCTGCGCACACGCGCCACGCGTGTGTCGAGTTTGGCGAAATGTGTTTCCCGGCACAGCTTTTTCACGGTGTCGACAAACTGCCAATCGTTTGGGTCGTCGACAAATGTTCCGAGATGCACGTGGTAGCGCTGCGCTAGATGTTTTAACAAATGGAACGAGCGTATCTTGTCGCCCTTGTTGGGCGGATACGGCATGCGATGCACCAGGAAAAGAAGATGTTCCAATCGTTATCCCAGGTTTTTTACGATAAAGGGGCCGACTATATTGGCCACGGACAGCGGCATGCGTTGCCATGCCTTGATCATGAGCTGGTATTTAGGATTGAGAGGATTGGTGTCCGGTATCGCCTGCGCGCGATGCAGTTGATATTCATAGTGCAGCGGTTGCGGCAGGAATCCCCAGTTTTTCTTGAAATCGAATGAGCCCGTGCCGTGTTTGCTGCGGCCGAAGTCGAACACGCGAATACCTTTGGCGCACGCGCGCCGCATGAGCTCCCAATACATGAAATCGTTTGCCGCCAATTCGCGCGCACTCGCATTGCCGCCACCGTAATAGGGCAAGACCTCGCCCTTGAAGTAAAAACTCAGTACGCTGCTGACGGTGCGGTTGTCCTTCGTAATGGTCAGGATTTCACAATGCTGTGGAAAAACCTCGGTGAGCAGCTTGAAGTATTTTTTCGAAAAAACCGGCGTGCCGAGACGATGTACGCTGGCGGAATAGGCTGCAAAAAAACGGTCTGTATTGTGATCGATTTCGCTCAGTAGACCAGCCTTGATTCCCTTGCGGACCATGGCGCGCTGTTTGCGCGGAATGGCTTGCAAGTTCACTTCCTCGTCGGGATCGATATCCTTGCGAAATGTCACATACAAATCTTTGGTGGGCCACTCCGGATGTTGCTGCTGGAGATGGCGATATTCCAGATAGTCCACGTTCAATTCGGCCGCCAGCGATTGCGCCGCGCGATCCAATGCGTCGGCCGCTTCCGGCAGGTCCGCCGCAATGCCGCCATAGACGCAAAAAGGCAAGGAACTCAGCGAATGCCCGAACAGGCGGCTTTTGATTTGGGCCAGCGGCAGCACGCCGCGAATCCGGCCTTCCGATTCGGCATACAGGAAATAGGTGCGGTGTCCGAATGCACGCTCGATGACCTCTTTCCATCCGGCGCAGTGGAAAAAACTTGCCTGTTCACATCCGAGAACGAATTCGTCCCATCTGTGCGCGTCGTCGGCCTGCATCAGGCGCACTGTCGGCGCCGTGTCCGATCCGCAATGTGCGGCCTCCTGCATATGAGATTGATTGATGGCGTTCATTTCGGGTCCAGGAAAATGCGGTCCATCCGATCCCATTGGAAATCTCCAGCCAGGGCCTTGATGCGTGTTTCGGTGCGATGCAGATTGATGTAGTGCCGGAAGCGGGTTTTCATGCCGATGCCTGTCTGGCGGGGCTGGCCGGGATCGAGCTCCCATGGATGAAAATAAAATATGGCCGGTTGCCGGTCGCGCTCGTTGACGCGCCGCAGCAGCCAGCGCGACATGGTGTAAGGAAAGAAGCGGAAAAAGCCGCCGCCGCCGGCCGGATAATTTTTTTTGCGTATCCGAACCGTACTGATGGGACATTCCAGCAGGCCGCCGATGCCGTTCGGATAAAACGCAAAACGCGGTGCGTCGGGCATACCGTAGTGATCGTGCCTGATCGGATAGATGCTGGAACTGTAGCGATAGCCGGCCTTGGATAACTGCTCCAGCGCCCAGAGATTGGCGTTGCCGATCGAAAAACTCGGCGCCCGATATCCCAGGACCGGCTGGCCGCCGATATCTTCAAGCATGGCTTTGCTGCGGGTGATGTCGTCGGCAAACTCACCGGGTTGCTGGTCGCTTACCCTCAGATGTGCGTAACCGTGACTGGCCAGTTCGTGACCGTTGTCTACAATGCGCGCGACCATGAATGGATAACGCTCGGCTATCCAGCCCAGCGTAAAGAAGGTCGCCTTAATGTTGCGCTCGTCGAAAATTGCCAGTATGCGATCGATGTTGCGTTCGACCCGGCAAGATTGCGAAGGCCAGCTATCCCTTGAAATGGTGGACGCAAAAGCAGAAACCTGGAAATAATCTTCTACGTCGACAGTCATTGCATTGCGAATCTGCGGCTGCTCTGCTTGTTTCATATCACGCTCCCGATTGCGGCAGCGTTTGTGTCAACGTTTGTGCCAGCGCTTGCCAGCGCCTGCCGCCGCTGGTCCAGCCAAGCATAGAGTTCACGCGCAATGCGGGTTGCCGCATGGCCGTCCCAAAATTCCGGGGTCCGGCCGGCTTTGCCGCCGTTTTTCATGACGTCGTCGAAGACCGCCAGGATTTTCCCCTCGTCCTGGCCGACGATGGTGTTGGTGCCCAGGTCAACCGTGATAGGTCGTTCTGTGTTGTTCCTGAGCGTAATGCACGGTACGCCGAGCGCCGTCGTTTCTTCCTGGATCCCGCCGGAGTCAGTCAGTACAAGACGGGCATCTTTCATCAGCCCGAGCATTTCCAGATAACCCATCGGCGGCAAAATCAGTATCTCCGGCGTATCGATCATGGCGCTTAATCCGAATTTCTCGATCATGCCGCGCGTGCGAGGATGTAATGGGAAGACAACCGGCAGTCTCGCACTGATTTTTCGGATCGTTTCCAACAGGCCGCGCAAAACCGCGGAATCGTCCACATTTGAAGGGCGGTGCAGCGTCAGGACCGCATGCCCATTTTCATGCCGGAAGTCGGTGCGCCCGATATCTGCAAGGATTTGCGGCAGCGTGATCGCGCGCGGCAAGTTGAGCCGCAACGTGTCGATCATGACATTGCCCACGAAACGGATGCGCGATTGGTCTATTCCCTCCCGCATCAGATTATCGCCGGCGCTGATTTCAGTGGTAAAGAGAATGTCGGATATCTGGTCGGTCAGGATGCGATTGATTTCTTCCGGCATGGCGCGATCGTAGCTGCGCAAGCCTGCTTCGACGTGAATTACGGGAATGCCTTTTTTGGTTGCAACCAGCGCGCATGCCAGCGTTGAGTTCACGTCTCCGACCACCAGTACCGCCGAGGCCTGCGCCGCATCCAGCGCAGGTTCGAAGTGGTGCATCACGGCTGCGGTCTGTACTGCATGGCTGCCGGACCCGATTTCCAGGTTGATGTCCGGCTCGGGAATCCCCAGCGCCTCGAAATACTGATGATTCATTGCCACGTCGTAGTGCTGACCGGTGTGAAGCAATGTGGCTTTCACCTGTGGTCCGAGTTCCGCCAGCGCAGCCATGATCGGCGCGATTTTCATGAAATTGGGACGGGCTCCCACGATGCAGAGAATACGGTGCAGCTCAGAAGAGGTAGTCGGCTTCATTGTTTTTTCTCATCGAGTGTATTTTTGGGCGATGACGAGGAGGCGATATCCCTGATTATCTTCAGAATGGAAACCGTCATTTTTTCCAGTTTAAAGAGTCGGTCCTGGAGCTCTTGCAAGGCATTCGCTGAATTTTGACGTTCAATCGAACTCAGTTCCGCCAATGTTTGCTGGGCGACATCCTTGAGCGGAAGATCGAACTCCTCCTGGACATCGCGGATCACCTCTTCGACTTCATCGGCGGCGAACGCGCGCAGCTCTTCGAGATAACCCATCAGCAGGAGGCGGTCGCACAGCGCATTTATCTTGCGTGGGATGCCGCCGGTATACGCAAATATCGCAGCATGCGCCCCTGCATTGAAGGAGGGATCGTTTTCCCAGCCGACGGTGCGCAGCCGGTGCTCGATATAGGTACGCGTTTCTTCATCGTCCATGGGGCCTAAATGGTAGGTCGCGATGACCCGTTGCCGCAGTTGCAGCATGTTTTCGCTGTGCAGCGTCACCCGGAATTCGGGCTGTCCCAGCAAAAACGTCTGCAGCAAGGATTTGTCGCCGGTCTGGAAGTTCGACAGCATCCGCAATTCCTCCAGTGTTTTTGGCGTCAGGTTTTGTGCTTCGTCGACTACCAGCAAAGCCCGCTGCCCTTTTTTTTCGCATTGTTGGAAGAATTGCTCGAGCCGTGTCAACAGCGCCGCCTTGCTTGCATCTTCAAACGGCAGTCCGAATGCGCCGGCGACCATTTTTAGTGTGTTCTCCGGGTCAAGGTGGGTATTGACCAGATGGGCGAACACGATTTGCGACGAATCGAGTTTGTTGAATAGTTTGCGGACCAGCGTCGTCTTACCCGCGCCCACTTCGCCGGTGATGACAATGAAGCCTTCGCCCTGGGACAGTCCATATTCCAGATAGCTCATGGCGCGTTTGTGGCCTTTGCTGCCAAAGAAAAAAATGGGGTCCGGTCTCAGACGGAATGGCTTGTCGCGCAGGCCGTAATAGGATTCATACATGGCTGGTCAACTCCGCTTATAGCTGAAAATTAAGATAGGCCACGATCGCGTTTTCGCGGTATCCGACGCCGGCCTGGTTTGACTGACCCTGATTGCGCCGGATTTCGACAGTTCCCCTCAATTTGCGGGCGAGTTGCTTTGTCAATCCGATCCGCATCATCTGCGTGTTATCGACCCGTCCCGTCGTCACCGATTCGACGCGGGCAGCGATCAGCGTGACATTGGCGCTGGTCAGCGAGGTGAGCCGCCGGGTGAGAAAGGCGCTTCCGCCGAACTGATTGGTCTTGCCGTCCGCCAATCCGATAACGAGCGTTGGCTGGCTCGATAGCGGTTCGCGCTGGGTATCGAACAGCGATAGCAAAAGGGTGGTTTTGGGGGAGCTCAATACGACGGATCCCTGCAATTGCTTTTGCAGGAATGTGATGTTGGTGAAGGAATTTACCGAATTGGTCAATGTATTCGGAAGTGCGCCGTCCTGGATCTGTTGATCGGTCGTCTGGGCCGACGGTAGCTGGTTCACGAAGCCTGCGGTATTGAGCGCGGTGGGGGTGGAAAATTGGGACGGTGTGGTCGTGACAGATTCGTCGTAGCTTAAAATCCAATTGGACATGCGCGTACGCGTGGCGGCCAAGAGTGAGAATGTATTCCCATAATATTTGCGGCCGATCGAGGCGTTCAGTTTGGTGCGCGGGCTCACCGTCCATTCGAAGCCGCCCGACCACGAGTAACCTTGAGAGACATCACTGAGCGCCGCGTACTCGTTGCGATCGTAGCCGATGCTGCCGGTCAGCCGGAACCGCGGCGCAATGAGGTAACTGAGATTGCCCGTCACGTCCTGCAATTTGACATCGTTCTGCGCTTGGTAATGGATCACCTGGTCGCTGTATTGCAGGCCCCAGCCAAGGATTCTGAATGCCGGTCCGCTTTTGGTGTTAAACGATAGCGTATCGGTATTGCTGTTGGACAGGAGGTTGGAGTCGGAAGTCACGGAGTCCAGTGCATAGCGCAGTTCCGTAGTGGCGAATGTATTGAACGTTCGGCTCAGGTAGGGACTGATGTGGACAGTGCGCACGCTGGCGCGATTGCCTGTGTTGTTGGTGTTGTCGACCGGTTGCGCGCCGAATGCGGAAATATTTTGTTGCGTAATGGACGCCGCGCTGTCCAGATACAGGAGGTTTTCGATAAATTTGGCGTGGGCGTCAGCGTGCAGCAAGTTCACCAGCGATGACGGTCCATTATGATCGGCGTAGTAGGTTTCCTGCGCGCCATAGTCGGCGTTGAGCGTTAAGTTGGGTCCCTTTGTCGCAACGGAGATAGAGGGTGTTACTTGCGTGACAAAATCGCTTTTTGCCTGGTCCTTGGGCGTCAGGTTGACGTTGTCTGTATAGGTTTCGCTCACCCCCACGCTGGGCACGATCGTCCATTGCCCGGCATGGCTCGCAGGTGATAGTAAAAGCGCCGCGGCGGCGGCGATCGAACAGACCGGCAAGAGAATGCCCGAGCCGTCCGCCCCGGACGGCCGCCGTTTAATACGGTTCCCAATAGCCATATTGCTTTGCCCCAGGGAATGACCTGCTTTTGTTGTAGACCAAATTGACGTTTGAGCATCCCTTGAGTTGCGCAAGGGATGCTTTCACTTCTTGTTGGGTGGTCGTTTCGGCTTCCACGATCATGACGATTTGTCCCATTTTGCTAGCCAGTACATGCGCTTCGCTGGTAACCAGCAGAGGGGGCGAGTCGAAAATGACGATTCGGTCCGGGTAGCGCGTTGCGATTTCTTCAAGCAGGATATGCATAGACTGGCTTGCCAGTAATTCTGCGGCGTAACTGGGGCTTTTCCCCACCGGCAGAACGCTCAGCGTGTCGACATTGGTTTTCAGCATGACGTCGGCCATGTCGAGTTTTTCGTCCAGCAGGATATCCATCAGGCCGCCGTCGGCTTCTATCCCGAGGGTGCGCAGCACGGCAGGGCGCGCCACATCGACGTCGACCAGCAACACGGTATGATCCAGTTCCATTGCGATGCTTAGCGCCAGGTTGATGGAGCAAAAAGTTTTTCCTTCTCCCGGCAAGGAACTGGTGACCATGATCAGGTTACCGGGGTTGCCCGTGTGTTTGGGGTCGAATGCGTTTTTGATCAATGGGCGCTTGATCATCCTGAACTGCTCCGAGATCAAAGATCTTCCTCCGCCGGCGGTGATAAATCCCAGTTCGCTAAGGCGCACCAGATTGATGTCTATCTTCTTTGGCGCAGTGTGCCGTGCATGGCTGGGCGCTTGCTCGATGAACGGCATCGCGGCCGACTTCGGTTCCGGTGCGACGGCCCTTTCCCTATCCGGTTGCGGCTTTGCCTTGCCGTCGCTCTTATCAAGCCTGCCCGCCGCTCGTTCAATAATGCTCATGCGCGCTCCCACTGTTATTTGGTCGATTGAGGTGGTTTCTCACTTCGCGCCATGTCTTCATAATTTAAGCAGCAACAATAACGCCATCGCAGCCCCGTAGACGGCCACGAGGGCACTGGTGGATGCGCCAAAAATCAGGACGCCACGCTTGCGCTTGACGATTTCGGACTGCGTCCAATTCATTGCGACGGCGCCCAGCACAGTCATGCCGGTAACCTCCTGCAACTGATTCTGCGTCAGGAAGACAGGTTTTGCCTGGCTCATGAGCAGCGGCAATCCAATTCCCACCGCCAAGGCCGCAACGAATATGAACGAGAGCAGCCGGGGGCGGTTCGGTCCGGCAGGCATGCGCGGTACGGTTGGCGGATCGATCACCCTGAAGGTCATCAGATCGGTTGCGGAACTGAGATCGCCGGACAGTTTGGCGGCGTCCCGGCGGGTGACCAGTTTTTCGTAATTATCTTTATTGATCTGGTAGTCGCGATTGAGTTGCGTGAACTGCGCTTCGACATCGGGCGCGGCGACGCTCTGTGTTTTCAGGCGGGCGTAGCGCACTGCGTATTCGCCGACCCGTGCTTTCATGCCGGCAACTTTAGCGCGGGCTTCCGTCAACGATACGCTTAGCTGTTGCAGCATGGGGCTATAGTTCGCGCCTGGATCGGCGCCTGGAACTCTTGTTTTCGACGCTTCGATTTTGCGGTTTTCAAGATCTGAGATCAGGCGTTTGGTGCCGATCACATCCGGATGCTGGTCGGTGTACTGGATACGAAGGTCGTCCAGATGTTTGTTCGCCACCTCGATGCGGGTATCGATTTCCGGATTGGGCGCAACGGGCAGATCATCGGCGGAGTCGCTGCTGCTGGTGCTACTGCTGCCGCTGCCGGAGAGTTGTTTCTGGATGGCGTTGCGCGCTTGTTCGCTTTCAGCCAGTTCAAGACGCGCCTGGCTTAAGGCATCGGCTGATTCCTGCAGCTTACTGCCGTAGTCGCTTCCCTGGCGGGGCAGCAATTCTGCATTTTTTTGCTTGAATTCTTTTAATGCATTTTCCGCGCTGGTCAACTTTTCTTCGTAGCTATTGATCTGGTCGCCGATAAAACGAACGGCCTTGTCCGAGTCCTGCTTCTTGTCGCCGACACTGCCTTCGACAAAAATGGTCAGCAACGATTGGACGACGTCTTTTCCGAGTTTCGGATTTTCGTTGTTATAAGTAATGGTGTAGATATCGTCGCGTCCGGTCTGCGTAATTTTGATTCGGGAGCTAAGGTCATCGACCAGCTTTTCCTTGTCGTAGACCGTATTGGCCTTGATGTCCAGATCGGCCATGCGCATCACTCGTTCCAGATTCGGGCGGCTCAGGAGCGTGCGGCTCATGATCGATACCTGTTGTTCAACATTGGGAACGGTGGTCATGCCCGCCAGCAGAGGTTTCAGGATACTTTGCGTGTCGACATATATCCGGGAGGATGCCTGGAAGTCATCCGGCAATCGATACACGATGATGCCGCCCACGACCAGCACAATCCAAGCCCCCGATACGGCGATCCATCTGTATCTCCAAACGCCTTTTAGATGCGATAAAAGCTGCAATATTAGGTCCGCCATTTGAACTGTTTCTCCGTATGATATGCAGTCGTGGTGCGATGAAAAAGGTTTGGAACGCGACCCTCCCGACCGAGACGATCGTTAATATCGTTGTTTCTGAATCAGGAAGCGGCCTGGTGATGCGAATTTGGAAATGACAACATTCCCCCTGTTTTTTTTCTTGCTACTTAAAGCGGATTTCGTGTTTTATTTCAGTATCCAACAACAGTATGCATGCATCGAACAAGTGAAAAATTCCATGCGGAAATATTTTTTTGGCAGTCCTGCCATCAAAAATGACGCCGCAGTTTTTAATAATTTCGGCGATCATATCATCAGGTTTCACGTGTTCGGTTGTTTGTTGGGAGAAATGGTTCCCATAAGAATTTTTTCCATATTTTCGCGCAACAATGCAACACGTCCGGCAATTCGGCCGAACAGATTCCGGATACGACGCGCACCCAAATGCCTGAACGCAGACAGGGCGCCGGACAAGGTACGCGGGTTAAACGCCACTATTCCCCAGCGTTCGCGCCTATGCGACATCCAGTCTCGCTTATAAGAATCGTCGCCGGTCAGATAATCCACTTCGTCAACCTGGTCGACGTCGATCACATGTTGCATCATGCTGGCCGTCAGTATCGATCCTGCAGATAAATGTGAAAACCGTTCGTCGTAAGCTAGTTTGAAGATGGAAGCGACCCGATTGTGGATGATCCAGATTTGTGCGGCCGCAGGTTCATCGTCGATATAGGCAATCCCCAAGCGCAACCATCCTTGTCTGGCGCAAAGACGAATGAGTCCCGGAATAAACGATGGAAAAGGTTCCGGTGTCTTCCAACTGGAGTTGTAAATCTGTTGGTAGTCGGAGATACCTTGATCCAAGTTCTCGCCGGTCGATAATATATTGACGCGCAAGCGTTTCGCCAGAGTCAGTTTCCGGGATTGGCGAACCAAAGTGTGGCGTAGCTTTGACGGCAAGCCTTCGAAATACGCGTTATAAGATCGTCCACCCACGTCCAGATACCAATTTCCGAAGCAAAAATAACGCTGGACCAGCATGCCCCCGGCCAGCAGTGCATTCGACAGATCGTGAAATACATCGTCGTCGACGGCTAGTGGGTGCAGGTCGATGGTATCCCAACGCGGCTTTTCCCCGATCATCGCGCCAATCACGGAAGCGAGTATGTTTCCCATGCCGGTACTCGCTTGCCCGGCCACCGGGCCGGTCAGGGATGTATAGCAATTGGCTAGCGAGGTCAGCCGGCGCGATTTCATGAGTTTGCCGTTTGTCTCTTCATACATTGGAAGGATCAGGCAAGGCCGGGCTTCGTGCTTCACGCCGTAAATCCGCAGACGTTGATAGCGCTGAAGGGTCGTTTCGGCGAGAAGCGCGAACCAGGGGAGCGTCAGCGAAAAATCGTTCGTGGCGGCAGCGTCGTCGAATAAATTCAGGAACACTTCGGGCAAATCCTCGAAACGTCCGTAAATGTGGATGGAACTCATGTCTTTAGCCGTTGATCTGTCGTGTCAACGCGTAGCAGCGAGATGACTTACATACCAATCCATTGCCTGCTTCAGACCTTCCTGGATGCGGTGCGTAGGTTCGTAACCGAGTAATTCTCTGGCCTTCGAGATATCGGCCTGAGAATCCCTGATGTCGCCGGGCCGGAATCCGACGTATTGGGGACGGTAGTCTTGAAGACGCGGGAATTTTTCCAACAACAACGATCGCATCATCTCGAACAACTGGTTCAGGCTGGTGCGATCGTTCAGCGCAATATTAAATACCTGATTGGCTGCTTTCTGATCGGCTGTCGCGGCAAGAAAATTGGCCTGTATCACATTGTCGATGAAGCAAAAATCGCGGCTGGTTTCGCCATCGCCATTGATGCTTAGAGGTTCGTTCCTGATCATCGCGGCAACCCATTGCGGAATGACCGCCGCATAGGCGCCATTTGGATCCTGCCGCGGTCCGAATACATTGAAGTATCGCAGTCCTATTGTTTCGAGGCCGTAGCAACGGTTAAAGACGTCGGCATACAACTCGTTGACATATTTTGTCACCGCGTAAGGCGAGAGCGGTTTTCCGATGTTCGATTCGACCTTCGGCAAGCCTGGATGGTCGCCATAAGTTGAGCTCGATGCAGCGTAGACGAAGCGTGCGACTTTTGCATCGCGGGACGCAACGAGCATATTGAGGAAGCCGCTAACGTTGTTATCGTTGGTGAGAATGGGGTCTTCCATTGAGCGCGAAACGGAACCGAGTGCGGCGTGATGCAACACGTAATCGGTTCCCCGGCATGCCGTCGCGCAATCGTCAAGATTGCGGATGTCGCCCTGAAAGAAGGTGAAATTGCGCCACGCGTCGGGGCCGACCGAGTCTCGCACCTGATCGAGGTTGTGTTGATGACCGGTGGAGAAGTTATCCAATCCATGCACCTTCTGATTAAGCCTGAGCAAGGCTTCCAGCAGGCCAGACCCGATAAATCCAGCCACCCCGGTTATCAACCATTGGTTCCGTCGCATTGCCAGATACCCCTTCATTTCGTGAAATTTTGTCATTTTTCGATGCATGTAATCGTGTATGTAATCGTACTTGTCATCGTGCTTTTCATCGTACTTGTCACCGTATTTGCACGTTCACAGGCGCCAGACATTGAAGCCGGCTTTACGCAAGCCGATATGATCAAAGTGCGATTTGACATCGACAAAACAGCCTTTGGCATTGAGCTTCGCCTGGATATCGGTGAGTGGCCTGGTCAACAGTTCCTTGTGCGACACGGCGGCCACGATGGCGTCCGCCCGTGGCAAATCGTCCCATGATTTTAATGCGATGTTGTATTCGTGTTTTGCGTCTGCGGCGGTGGCAACCGGATCATGTACATGTACATCGACACCGTAGGATTCGAGCTCCAGAACGATATCGGCGACCTTCGAATTACGAAGGTCGGGGCAATTTTCCTTGAAGGTCAGTCCCAGTACATTGACCTTTGATCCCTTGATTGCGAAGCCGGCGGCAATCATCGATTTCACGGTTTTTTCCGCAACGAATTTCGCCATGCCGTCGTTAATCCGCCGTCCGGCCAGGATAACCTGCGGATGGTAACCCACCATCTCCGCCTTGTGCGTCAGGTAATAGGGATCGACACCGATGCAATGTCCGCCGACCAGGCCTGGACGGAATGGCAGGAAATTCCATTTGGTTCCCGCCGCCTGCAGGACTTCCATGGTGTCGATGCCGATCTTATCGAAAATGATGGACAGCTCGTTCATCAACGCAATGTTCAGGTCGCGCTGCGTGTTCTCGATGACTTTGGCAGCTTCGGCGACTTTGATGCTGGAAGCGCGGTGCACTCCCGCAGTAATGATCGATTCGTATAGTTGGGATACGCTGTCAAGCGTCTCTGCGTCGTCTCCCGATACGATTTTTAGAATAGACGTCAGTGTGTGTTCCTTGTCGCCGGGATTGATGCGTTCAGGCGAGAAGCCGACGTGGAAGTCTTTCTTCCATTTCATGCCTGAATGTTGTTCGAGGATGGGAATGCATATCTCCTCGGTCGCGCCCGGGTAGACGGTCGATTCGAAAATGACGATTGCGCCGGGTTTCATATGCTTGCCGACCGTTTCGGTGGCGCCTGCGAGCGGTCCGAAATTGGGATTGTGCGCTATGTCCACAGGCGTCGGCACGGCTACCACGATGTAATCGGCAGTGGAAAGGGTGGTGGGATCCGTGCTGACGGTCAAGTGTTGGGCAGCCTTCAATTCCGTGCTCGATAACTCTCCGGTCGGATCAATGTGCTCTTGGTAACTTTCGATTTTTCTGGCGGAGAGATCAAATCCGATGGTTGTTTGCTTCTTGCCAAACGCTACTGCGAGTGGAAGTCCGACATACCCCAAACCGACTACGGCGACGACGCTCATGATTTATACCATCCCCAAAATAAAAATTAAGTACTAGTAGTTGACGCAATTCGAAAAATCTTCGAATGCGCCATAAGAGGCTTGCTTCGGACGCTGCCTGTTGCATAAATCGGGTATGACTTCATCGGCGGTATCGCGTACCGGCGGTTTGTTTTTCCATCGGAAATTTAATGCGCTGGAATTGAGGAACAGGTCTCGCACCGGATGCAAGCCTAGATACAATTGAATTGCGCTGGTGGTGAGGTTGTCTGCGGCGCGCAACAAGCCGTCGTCGCGCGTTCGTACAACGCTATCGATAAGATTGCCTTCGACGTCTGCAGTGCTTTCGGGAAATCTCACCGAAATACCGCCGGTATCGACGAGCGTGTTGTGTCGGATCTTGCTGGAGGCAGCCCGATTCAGGTAGATTCCGTCATCCGAGCATGATGCGATCAAGTTGGATTGAATAACGCCGCCATCCTGTTCGGTAATGCAGCGTTGATCGCGGCAATATTGGGCGCCGGTTCCGCCGCCGCCGATCGATAGGCCGACCTGCTGGCCGAGATTGCCATGCAGTAGATATTCGCACAGCACGATATTTTGCTCGATGCGGTTGTCGCTGCCGCCGCCTTTGACGTACGCACCGTAGCTGATGTGATCGCCTTCGGCTTTGACGAAGTCGGTAATCAGGTTGTGCGAAATACGCCAGTGGCTGGCTGTAACGAGGTCAATCGGCGTGACCGGACTATCGGTTTGGCGTGCAGTAGTATTGGTCAGGGTGTTGCCATCGATAAGACCGTAGTCGGGGAAATCGCCGCCTTCCGCGTTGATCTTGAAATGCGCATTGAAATCGATGATCGTATTGTTGCGAGCCGTGAAATGAGCGCCTTTGCCGACGACGTGGAACGCATGCTGGCAAAATGTCTGTTGCTGGCAGACACCGCGAATCGTTAAATTCTCGAAGGTCCAGTATGGCGCGGATACGTGGAAGCCTTCCCCGGCGCTCAGTTCGATAAATACCGATGCGGGGCGTTCGGCGCGCACGGTGATCGGTCCCGCTGCAGTTCCCGCTTGATTGATTTCGAGATTGCCATCGCCGTTGATCCGGTAATGACCGGGGAGCATGACAATCACTTGCCCGGGAAGCGCTGTAGAAAGCGCTTGCCGGAATTCGGATAGGGTCGACACCATGACTGTTGCGGATTGATTCGACGCCTGCTGCTCCGCGCGATTCTGAGCGCCGATTGTCCAGGATTGCAAAGTATGCGGCGCCGGCGTACCGCGATCGAGCTTCTGTAGTGTGCGGCTGGTCCAAGCCGCAAAATCGACAAGATACTGATTGTGTCCTTCGGCCCGATGCTCGATGTAAGGCGATAATTGTCTCGGAGGGATGTCCATCCGGTTCAACATAAACGCGGTCGCACCGATTGCCAGCAGGCCGACACTGAGCGGAAACCAGAAATATAGCTTGAGCCGCTTTGATTTGGTTCTCATGAGGGAATCAGTAGCTCGTCTTTGTGTAAAATTTAGCGAAATCCGCCGCTCAGAGCGCCGTACCAAATCAGGCCGATCCATTCATAGGTCGCGTAATACGAGCGACGCAGGCCTTCTGCGCTAGGCAGGAAGGCGAGCGGGTCGATCCGGGTAGCGCTGAAAAACATGGTGGGCGCCGCGATAACACTGAAACCGGCCTGCGTAAATACCATCTTCGCTCTCGGCATGTGCATCGCGTCTGTGACAAGCAGAATCCGGCGTATATTTTTTTGCAACAGGATTTTTGCCGAAAACACCGCATTCTCGGCGGTGTTCTCCGAGGCTCCCTCGACCCATTCGACCGGGGTGCGGAAATCGTCGCGCAAGGCATTTTCCATGGCTAGCGCCTTCGAGTTTCCCGGCGCGTCGAGCGGCACATTGCCGCCCGACACCAGGACCGGCAGGCCGGTTTCATGTTGTAGTTTGGCCGCGTAACGCAGCCGCGCCAGACCGATGTAGTCCGGGATGTCGGCGTGCTTGTATTCGGGCGCATCTTCCATTTTTCCCGCAGCCAGGACGACGATTGCCTGCGCCGAAGTACGGTCGGCCACAGCTAGCGGCCTGGTCATTTTTTCGAGAGGGCGCACCAGGAAATCAGCACCGAACGCGGTACAAAGAAATAACAGTACGGCGGCGGAGCAGGCCGTGAGGATGCGTCCGGCTCTCGGGCGCCATTTTGAAAGCAGCAAGCCGGCGGCAATCAGGAGAATCAGATTAAAAGGGGGCAATATCAGAGGCCGTACCGCGCCGGATAACCAAATGGGTGGGCTCATGGAAAAGCCTCAGAATGAAAACAGAAAAATGAAATTGAATACAGCTTCATTCGTTGCCGTGGCAGAGGTCATGTTCATTTGGACGTTTGGTTTGGCGTGAACATTGGAGCGCGTACAGGTAATAGGGCGCCATCGAATTGAAGCGAGTCCCGGTAACTTCGCTTGAACCGCAGCGCGGATTCAACGCGTCGGACCGGGGCACTTTGCGCCGGTGATCAATCAACGTTGAGCGAGGAACAATTTTTTCATGGTGACTCTTTTCTCTTTTCTTAGATGAGTGCAAGGCGCGGCATTTTTAACATGACGAGCAATTATCATGCCAAAAATAAAATCCCTTTTTATTCATAGGCTTAAATTCAGGGCGGGGATTGAGTCGGGGTGAAGTGTAAAATTTTTCGACACCATAATGGGCGACCGGCCCCGGTATTTGCTGCTTCCGCGGCTTCAGATCGGATAGCGGCGACGTTGGTCCCGCTAAAAAATGCTCTGTGGAAATGCTGCCATTTTCGAGAAATAATATGATTGCATTTATTTGTAAAGCCAAGCATTCTTCAGCGAGCAAGAAAACTACGGAAGCCAATGGAAGAATAAAAACATAGTTGCGCGGCAATAGTTCTTGTGTTCCAAAGCAGCGTTATCACGACAAAAAAAACAGGTGATTGAATAAAATTTTGTCCATCAAAAAGGCACTGCCTCTTCATGGACAAACCACTTCCACAATCCAATCGAAAATGGAAAATCATGCATTGGGGCATGTATTCGCGTAATCTGATTGAAAATTTACGGGAACCTTTTGGCGGCCATTGCACCGAATGATTCTTGTATTAAAAAACCGAATAATTGCGTTAAAAAATAAATAGAACAAAGCCTGGTTCTAATAAAAATTGAATATTTACGGGTAAGCCAAGAAAAAAATGCTGCTTGTGCGGGGGACGAAATGCTTAAAATTTCTAATCACTATGTGTCGAAATTGGTGTTTGCACTGTTGCTCATCGAAATATTGATTTTGTTCGGCGCCGGTTATATGGGTGTCAATATTCGTTTTATTTCGGATCATAGCTGGTCGAACAATTTCCAACAATTCTTACCCTCTGCCTGCGCTTTTACACTCGCAAACACATTGGGAATGAGCTCGTTGGGTATGTATCAACACAACCTGAACGAAAATTTACGGTCAACGTTTTTGCGTTTGATGCCGTCCTTTTTAATTGCACTTGTCGTGCAACTTCTGGTTTTTTATATTCTGCCGGAATTGTATTTGGGACGCGGCATTATGTTGCTGGCATTTTTATTGGCCGGCTTCGGGATTCTATCTGTGCGAGCCATTTTTTTTAAGCTAATGGAATCGCACATGCTGGTCCAGAAAATTGTATTTCTCGGCGCCGGCGAGCTGGTCAAGGATTGTATCGAGGCGGCACAAAACAATTTTCGCAACCACAAGTACGATATTGTCGGCGCGATTTCGGTATCGGGTGAGACAAGCTGCCTATCGCTCAAGACGTTGATCAATACAAACGATAGTTTGCAGGCCGTCGCAAGTCGGTATAACGCTAAGGAAATCGTGGTTGCCGTGCAAAATCGTCGCGGCGGAAATCTGCGGATCCAGGAACTGCTCGACTGCAAATTGAGAGGTATTCAGGTAATTGACGCGGCTTCTTTTTTCGAACGGGAAGCGGGCCAGATCCGGCTTGACTGCCTGCAACCGAGCTGGCTTGTGTTCGGGACCGGATTCGACCAAAGCCTCATCCGCACCTTGATCAAGAGGAGTTTCGATTTGTTGATCAGTGCGGTGTTTCTGCCTTTGCTGACCCCGCTTATGCTGGCGACGATGCTTTGCATCTATATCGAGGATGGGGGGCCCGTTTTTTACCGCCAGGAACGGGTCGGAAAAAATGGCCAGCCATTCATGGTTCTAAAGTTTCGCAGCATGAGGAACGGCGCGGAAAAGGCCGGCATGCCGCAATGGGCCACGTCGAACGATTCGCGCGTTACCCGCGTCGGGGCCATCATGCGCAAGTTCCGCATCGACGAGCTGCCGCAACTCATCAATGTATTCAAAGGCCAAATGAGTTTTGTCGGGCCGCGTCCGGAACGGCCATTCTTCGTTCGGCAGTTCAGCGAAGAGATTCTTTTCTACAATGTTCGGCACAGCGTCAAGCCCGGCATCACCGGCTGGGCCCAAGTCCGGTATCGATATGGGGCGTCAAAGGAAGATGCCATTCAAAAACTTCAATACGATTTGTATTATGTGAAGAATAATAGTTTGTTTTTGGACATCCTGATATTGATCGATACCGTACGCGTCGTCCTTTTTGGGTCGGGTACGTAAGATGGAAGCATCGTTCGAAATGCTGACCGGGATGGCGTTAATCAGCTATTCAATTGCAATGCTGGGATTTTTACTCTTCGGCGTTTTCTTGCTTGCAAGCGGAAAGGGCCAGCTTTATCGGATCATCCTCGGCATGGTGAGTTTGTCGACAGGCGTGTGGGCCGGCGTGCTTGCCGGTCAATCGATGTGGCACGCCACATGGTCCTTAATCGCCGCGCTGGCGGAAGTGTTCCGCAATATTGGCTGGACCTTATTCCTGCTGTTGTTGATGGGCGTTTTTCGGAAGGGAAAGCGTTCCGCTGTCGTCGGGATTAATTCGTGGACCGTGGCCATCGCGATTTTTTATGCCGCCAGCGTGGTAATAACCGTCGTCACTTCGTGGCGTTATGGCTATCCCGCGACGGCGCTCGCCTTCATGAGTGCGACAGTTTTCCGCGTGGCCTCTGCCGTACTGGGACTGTTCCTGGTTGAGCAGCTCTACCGTAATACGGTGGTTGAACAACGTTGGGGCATCAAGTTTACATGCTTGGGCATCGGCGTTTTATTTGCCTACGATTTCTTTATGTACAGCGATGCCATGTTATTCCGGCATATCAGTCCCGAGATATGGGTCGCGCGCGGCGTCGTCAATGTGTTGGCGGTACCGTTGATCGCCATATCGGCGTTGCGCAATCCGAAATGGTCGCTGAGTCTTACCGTATCGCGTCAGATCCTGTTCCACTCGGCGGCATTGTTCGGCGCCGCGATTTATTTGCTGGCGATGGCCTTTGCCGGATATTACCTGCGCATCTTTGGCGGAAGCTGGGGGGCCGTCATGCAAGTCGCTTTTTTGTTTGGCGCCCTCATATTGTTGGCTGGCATATTGTTTTCGGGCGGTTTTCGGTCCTGGCTGCGCGTATTCATTAGCAAGCATTTTTATAATTACAACTACGATTATCGCGAAGAATGGCTGGGATTCACCCGTCGTTTGTCCGAAAAAGGGCCCGACCTCGAACAGCGCGCGATACAAGCGCTGGCCAAACTGGTGGAAAGTCCGGGCGGAGCGGCTTTTACCGTTCAGGGGGCGGACGCCGGGGATTGCAAAACAGTGGCGCGTTGGAACATGCCGTTGACGAGCGAAGCCGACCCGGATAACGCATCCCTGTTCCGATTCCTGCAAAAAAAACACTGGGTGATCGACCTGCGCGAATACGCGGCCTATCCTTCCCTCTATAACGATCTCGCGATTCCCGCATGGCTGCACAGCTTTCCGCGTGCCCGGCTGGTGGTCCCGCTTAGCCTGCACGGGGAATTATTTGGATTCATCGTTCTGGCACAGCCGAGAATTCCATTGAAACTGAACTGGGAGATGACGGATTTGCTGAAGATCGCCGGTAGCCAGGCCGCCAGTTATCTGTCGCAGCAGCAGTCGGCAACCCATCTGATGGTCGCTCGGCAATTCGAGTCGTTCAATCGGATGTCGACGTTTATCGTTCACGATTTGAAAAATCTGGTGTCGCAGTTATCGCTGTTGATGGCCAATGCGGAACGGCATAAAGACAATCCGGAATTTCAGCGCGACATGATCGATACCGTCGATTTTTCGGTGCAGAAAATGCAGCTTTTGCTGCATAAATTGAGTCGCCAGGATTCGATGGAAAGGCAGGCGTCGGTGCATCTGGATGCACTGCTGGAGCAGACGATACGCGCCAAGTCGAACGCCGAGCCGAGACCGGTGCTGGAAGTCTGCGCTACCGGGCTGATCGTGATGGCCGATAGGGAACGCTTGGAGCGGGTGCTCGGGCATATCGTCCAGAACGCCATTGAGGCTTCTCTCAAGGATGGCAAAGTAGTCGTGCGGGTCGAGCGGGAAGGCGAGCGCGCAGCTATTTCCATCAACGATAACGGCAAAGGCATGAGCGAGGGATTCATTCGCGACCGCTTGTTCAAACCGTTTGAAACTACCAAATCGGCCGGCATGGGGATCGGCGTATTCGAAAGCCGCGAATATATTCTTGCGCTTGGCGGTGAATTGCGCGTGAACAGCCGCGAATCCGTCGGGACGAATTTCAAAATCATTTTGCCGCTTCATCAAACGACGATTTTGCCAGCGATCCAATCGCAAAAGGAAATATGTGAGTGAAAATAAACAGAAGCTTCTGATCGTCGAAGATGACCCCGGTTTGCAAAAACAATTGCGCTGGAGTTTGGACGCCTATGAAGTGCATATTGCCAGCGACCGCGAAAGCGCACTGGCGATGATGCGGCGGCATGTGCCGGCGGTGGTCACTATGGATCTCGGATTGCCGCCGGATCCGGATGGCGCATCGGAGGGATTTGCGACGCTCAAGCAATTGCTGGCGCTGGCCCCGGACACCAAGGTGATCATGCTTACCGGTAACCAGGATCATGCGCATGCGCTCAAGGCAATCGGCATGGGCGCTTACGACTTTCATCAAAAACCGTGTAACGACGAAGTTTTGCGCCTGATCGTCCAGCGGGCGTTTTATCTGTATGCGTTGCAGCGTGAAAACCGGCGCATGCAACATGGCCCGGCAGACTCGCCGCTGAACGGCTTGATCACCCGGGATGCCGGCATGTTGAGCGTGTGCCGCACCATTGAAAAAGTGGCGCCTTCGTCGGCCTCCGTCATGTTGCAGGGAGATAGCGGCACCGGTAAGGAAGTGCTGGCCCGGGCGCTGCATCAACTCAGCTCGCGTGGCGGACGCCGGTTCATGGCCATTAATTGCGCCGCGATTCCGGAGAATCTGCTTGAAAGCGAGTTGTTCGGTTATGAACGAGGGGCATTTACCGGCGCGGTCAAGCAAACCATAGGCAAGGTTGAACTGGCCAACGGCGGTACTTTTTTTCTTGACGAGGTAGGCGATTTGCCGATGCCGCTGCAGGCCAAGCTGCTGCGTTTCCTGCAAGAGCGCGTCATCGAGCGGGTGGGCGGGCATATAGAGATTCCGGTCGATGTGCGGATTGTCTGCGCTACGCACCAGAATCTCAAGGAATTAACCGCAACAGGACGTTTCCGGGAGGATTTGTATTACCGTTTGTGCGAGATCGTTGTCAAGATTCCTGCGTTAAAGGATCGCGCCGGCGATGCCGTCTTGCTGGCCCAGCATTTTATGAATAAAGCTTGCATCAAAGAGGGGCGTCCAACTTTGCGTTTCTGTCAGGACGCGCTGATCGCAATCGAGACTTACGATTGGCCCGGCAATGTGCGGGAAATGGAAAATTACGTGATGCGCGCCGTCATCATGGCGGACGGCACGCAGATCACCGCGGAAGATCTCGGCTTGACGGCAAGTGAACCGAAATCCGAACCGCTCAATTTGCGCCAGGTGCGGGACGAAGCGGAGTATGAGGCTGTGGTCAAAGCGCTGGGGCGACAGGACGGCAATATTCTCAAGACGGCCGAACTGCTCGGCATCAGCCGGCCGACGCTTTACGATCTGATGAGTAGGCATGGGATAAAGTGAAGCTGATTTGGGGAATCATTGACTTCAGGTACTTGCGCGCGGCCGTAAGCGCCTATTTTATGCGAGCGTTGCAATGACCAAGCTCGTTCACGAATTCATTTTCGATGCCGCGCATGCCCGTCCCGAAGCGCAGGCCCTGGTGTACCGGGATAGTCAACTGGATTATAAAAGTTTGGCGACGCAGGTCGATGCCATGGCGTCGGCCCTGCTGGCGTGCGGCATCGGCAGCGCGCAACGGGTAGGCGTTTATCTGGAAAAACGGATCGAAACAGTGGTGTCCCTGTTCGGCGCAGCGGCCGCGGGCGCCGTTTTCGTGCCGATCAATCCGCTTCTGAAACCGGAGCAGGTCGCCCACATTCTGTGCGACTGCAATGTCAGAATCCTGGTGACTTCCGCGCAGCGTTTGTCTGTGCTGGCCGATGTCATTGCGCTATGCCGCGATCTGCGTACGGTGATGATAGTCGGTCCGCTGCCGCCAATGCCGCTGCCCCTGCCACCCTTGCCGGGAATCGACATCGTCATGTGGGATGCTGCAATCGACGCCGGCGGGCATGTTCCTGCCCATCGTCGCATCGACAGCGACATGGCTGCGATTCTCTATACCTCCGGCAGTACCGGGCGCCCCAAGGGGGTCGTGCTTTCGCATCGCAATTTGGTGGCAGGTGCGGCCAGCGTGGTGCAGTACCTGCAAAACACGTCGAACGATCGCATTCTTGCAGTCCTGCCATTGAGCTTCGACTACGGATTGAGCCAACTGACGACAGCCTTTCACGCCGGCGCCTGCGTGGTCCTGATGAATTATCTGTTCCCGCGCGACATCGTCAGGATGGTGGAGCGCGAGCGTATCAGCGGGTTGGCGGCGGTGCCGCCGCTTTGGATACAGCTGGCGCAACAGGCATGGCCGGCAGAGTCCGGCCTGCGCTACATTACCAATTCCGGTGGGGCGCTGCAGCGTCCGACGCTTGACAAGCTACGCAGCGCATTGCCGCGCACAGAAGTCTATCTGATGTACGGTCTGACCGAAGCGTTTCGTTCGACTTATTTGCCGCCCTCCGAGCTCGACCGGCGTCCGGATTCGATCGGACGGGCAATTCCGAATGCGGAAGTGATGGTGGTTCGGCCGGACGGCACACTTTGCGCGGCCGACGAACCGGGCGAACTAGTGCATCGAGGCGCACTGGTTGCACAGGGTTATTGGAACGATCCGCAAAAAACGGCGGAGTGCTTCAGGCCGGCGCCGAATCGTTCGGAAATGTTCTCGGTTCCGGAACTGGCCGTTTGGTCGGGGGATACTGTCAGAGCGGATAAAGAGGGATTTATTTATTTCATCGGGCGCGACGATGACATGATCAAAGTGTCCGGGTACCGGGTTAGTCCGCATGAAGTGGAAGAAGTGGTGTATGCGACGGGATTGGTGACGGAGGCGGCTGCGATCGGTGTACCGCATCCGCAATTCGGCCATGCTGTCGTGGTGATTGCGTCGCGCTCCGATGACTTTTCTCCGCAGTCGCTGATCCAGGCGTGTCAATCCCGCTTGCCGTCATATATGATGCCGGCGCACGTGGGGCAATGGGAGGGCAGCCTGCCTCGGACCGCAAACGGAAAGATTGATCGCAAGCTGCTGCAACGATCGATGGCTAATTTTTTTTGCGATGAGATGGAATGAATAGCACTACGAAACCAGGCCACGTCGGCCACCCCAGCCATGCCGCGCAGCAAAATTTTCCGACCTTGAATGGCTGTCTGCACATCGGAGGCATACCGCTGACGCGCCTTGCGCAGCGCGTCGGCAAGACCCCGTTCTATGCGTACGATCGATCCCTGCTCATCGATCGCGTGAAATATTTGCGGCATATCTTGCCGGACGATATCAGCCTGCATTACTCGGTGAAAGCAAATCCGATGCCGGCCCTGGTGCAATGCATGGCGAATCTTGTCGATGGGTTCGATGTGGCCTCCGGCGGCGAACTCAAGGTAGCACTCGATACGACAATGAAGCCGGTTGATATCAGTTTCGCCGGTCCTGGAAAAACCCTGGCGGAGCTGACTCAGGCGGTTGCGGCCGGCGTGATCGTCAGTGTTGAATCGGAACGGGAAGTCAATACACTGGTCGGCATCGGCGACGCGCTCGGTATGGCGCCGAGGGTATTGGTACGCGTCAATCCCGATTTCGAGATGAAGACTTCCGGCATGAAAATGGGCGGCGGGGCAAAACCGTTCGGGATCGACGCCGAATCCGTGCCGCAGTTGCTCAGGCGTCTGGGAGGCCTCGGCGTCGATTTCCAGGGAATGCAGATTTTTAGCGGATCCCAGAGTCTCAATCCGGCCGCGATCATGGAGGCGCAATCGCGCACATTCGAATTGGCTTTTCGGCTCGCGCAATATGCAAGCGCGCCGGTACGCTCACTCAATATCGGCGGCGGCTTCGGCATTCCGTATTTCCCCGGCGACCAGCCGCTGGATGTAGCGCAGATCGGTAATCATCTCGCACAATGGATGCCGCGCGTGCATGCGGCGCTGCCGGCGTCGGAAATAGTCGTTGAACTGGGACGTTACCTGGTCGGCGAAGCGGGCATCTATGTGACGCGCGTGATTGATCGGAAAGTCTCGCGCGGGCAGGTTTTCCTGGTGGTCGACGGTGGCCTGAATCACCATCTGGCTGCATCCGGCAACTTTGGCCAGGTGATCCGAAAAAATTATCCGGTGGCAGTGGCGAGCGCATCTTCGAATGCCGCACGGGAAGTCGTATCGGTGGTGGGGCCGCTATGCACACCGCTCGACATACTGGCGGCACAGACCGAATTGCCGGCGGCGGATGTTGGCGACCTCATTGTGGTGTTCCAGTCCGGCGCCTATGGCCTGACAGCCAGCCCGACTGCATTCCTGGGACATCCCGCGCCGGGCGAGGTGCTGCTATGACTGGTCGTGCAGGCCATCAAGGGGCGGAAATAAAACTCTAGGGGGTGTTGACATTTAATTCAGGGGGCGAATGCGCGCTGGCCGCAAGTTGTTGCTGTCCGGT
>JAQGNR010000239.1 GCA_028291765.1 Herbaspirillum sp. | reverse complement strand
CAACAACTTTTTACGCTCTATCAAAACCCTTACAACAACTTGCCACCACTTCCTTTTCTCCCGTTTCCGCGAGGAGCCGAACTATAGCAAGCTTCTCCCGTATCTTGCAAGCGTTTAAAGAAATAATATGAAATTTAATTCGCCGGCGCAATCTCGATAGGAGATGCTGGACTGGTTTCGATACGCTTCATTGCTTCCAGTTTTTCACTGAGTTGATCGAAACGGCGCTGCGTATCTTTTAGTTGCACCGCTTGCCGTTCATTCAATGAGGTAATACGGCGCAATTCGGTATTGTTATCAATCATCCACTCAACCAGCGGCCGCAATGCCATCACATCAGAATCGTTCATCAGCAGCACATTGTCCAATATCGTGCGGGCGCGCGCCAATCTCGCGCTATCGCGCATAGCGCCCAGCACCATCGCCTTGCGCACCTCGGTTTCGGCACTGGCCGGCACGCTGTTGAGTGCGGTCAGTTCCTTGCTCAAGTCGGCCTGCGACGCGCCATCCAGCCAACGACGATAAGCAAACAATCTGTCGACGACAGACTTGGCAGGCGCCGCCGCAAGGGGCGTCGCAAACGGCGCCTCGGCCACCTTCACCGGCGCCGGCGCGCATGCAACCAGCGACAGACTCAACAATAAGGGGGCTAGTGATTTAATACTCATCTGGTAACGTAATACGGAAATGTGCACCGGCTTCGCTTGGCAGCAATTCGATGATGCCATGCTGCGCCTCTATATATTCACGCGAAATCGCGAGACTGACCGGCGCCCTGGACTGATCCGCCTCAAACTGCCGCGTGGGATGAAATGGATCGAAAATATACGGCGCGTCTTCCTGCGCCACACCCGGTCCCTGATCAATGCAATCGAGCTGCAGGCCGCGCCGATCGATCTGGGTCAGAATAAAACGAACCACGCCGGCCTGCGGGCTAAAGCGCACGGCATTCAACAGTAAACTGCTTAATACATATTCCATTTTGGTCAGATCCAGGCCCATCATCCTCACGGCACCACTGACTTCCACCCGGACCTCGCGCGCTTCGCATTGATCGCGATAATCGTCGACGATTTTATTTAGCAAGACCCCTAGATCGACTGGCAGACGATTAACCTGCCGCGCCTCAAGCACCGCTTCATGATAATTCAGCACATCGGCGATTTGCCGCTGCAAACCGGCATCTTGCGTTGCCGCCAAACCGGTATCGGACGCCTTTAAGCGGCGCGAAACATTTTGGATAAAACGGATTTTCTCGGCTTCCACTTTTGCCAATCGCTGCCGCAGCCAGTCGAGCTGCTGACCAAGTCGACGTAAATCGGCCGGTCCCTGAATGGCCACAGGATGATCGAAACGGCCGCCGCCCAGGCGATTGATGGCCGTTTCGAGCTGCTCCAACGGCATCGACAGCCATAGACCGAATACACAAGCCAGCAACACCGCCAGCACAATGGCGCCGATTACCTGCCAACTCAACATGGCGCGCTGTTGCTCCAACTCATCCAGCAACAGGTCATTGTGGGCGCTGATTTGGGCGTCGCTTTGATCAGAGAGTTGTTGATTGAGCACCGGCAGTTGGGACAGCGCCTGCTGCACATCGGCCGCCGCAGAGCTACGCTGGCTGGCCGGTTGCTGCAATACCTGCCAAAGCGCATCGCGATTTTTTTCCCAGGCAGACACCACGTCCCCCGACCCGCCCGGCACATCCGCGGCTACCGCATCCAGCGCCTGCTGCGCCTGCGCTGCGGCCTCCTGATAACGCACCCTGAAAGCCGGGTCGTCCAATACCAGAAATTGACGCGCGCTACGCTCCATCGCCGCCGTGCGTTCTTGCAAGCGTTGCAAATGTTCTGTCATACCGACCGCCTGCCGCGACGCTTGCCGGCTATGCACCGCGACGCCTTCCAGCGTAAACAGCGCGCGCACCGAGGTCGCCACCAATAGGCCGGCAATCAACAGGAAAGCCATCAGCAATAATTGTCGAAAAGAACAGCGAGACAATATTCTGATGCGATTCGGATTAGACATGCGTAAATCTCTTCGTAGTTTCCAATTTATACAGGCATGACTAACCTACGTTTTCAGCCGACACAAACGAATGCTATCCATAATTTGCGACTAATATTTTTACGCAATATGCAGAATACATGCCATCGCAGGAACACACCAGCCCCTATGGATTGACGACACGCAATATTGTACATTTCCAACGAAACCCTGTTTAAGACAACGCCGATTCAGCGCCACGGGCGGCCAATTCCCCTGCGCGGCTTGGAACACCACGCATCTTACAGGGGGAATTGACCGCCCATGGCACTGAATCGGCGTTGCCTTAACGGGCGTTTCCGAACATCGGCACAGGCGAGCGGTTCAGGAAATAGACTAGCGGCACACAAAGCAAGATCGCCAGAGTGCTGCTAATCACGTTCCAACCAAGGGCATAGTTGAAGTCCTCCGGAATCACATGCAACGCAACCGCGAAGCCGCGAACCAGACTCAAGCACAGAAAATGCGCCGGGAAGATAGTCAAAGTATTCGCTGAGAGCCAGTTGCCGATTTTTGACGGCGGCAATAACAGCGACACTGAAAAAATGGCGGCGATCCCCAGCAATGCGCTCGGCAGATAAAACGCCGGCCAAATACCGAACACCATATTGCTAAGATCAGTCCGGCCGTTCAGTAAAACCGCATAACCCAGCAGCGGCAACGCAATGCAAAGAAGCACAACGAGCTTGCCCCGCCTCTGCAGCCCGCCGGTCAGCACATCGCTAAAAGAATTTCGTTCTCGAAAACACTGTCCGAGCGCATAGAACGACAACGCAATCCACATATTATCCAGCCCCAGCGGCAATCGGTAAGGCACGTCTTTCCAGAGCAGCAGCAGGATAAAGCCGGCCATGACAAACAAACCGGTCGATGCCGCCAACGTCATCCATTTACGCGCAGCCTGATAAACAATCGCCGTCAGGATCAGAGAGGGGAAAAACCAAAGCGGCGGATCGACATACAGATCGGACTCCAGCCCGGTAAACAATCCGGTGACCGGCGAATACCACGATTGATCGGCAAACAACAGTGCCTTACTGCCGATATGACGCGTGGCGAGCCAGTAAATCCAGGCCAGCAGGAAGAACTGAATGTAAGGTACGCCCAAGGTCCGTAATATTTTTTTGACGTTATTGCCGATGCTCGCTTCCAATTTGCCGGATTTAACGAGAAATCCGGAAATGAAAAAGAATAACGGCACATGAAAACTGAAGATAAAGTGCGACAGATAAGCCGGCAGTCCTTTGCTATGCCCGCAGACAATAAGAACAATGCCGATTGCCTTGGCGTTATCGATAAAACCGTATCGATCGGGCGCGGCGTGGCTAGGCAAGCCGCGCTCGTTCAACAATATACTCATCTACGAAACGCGCCCTAGAAAGAAAAACCGGCATCCGGCTTGGCCGCCAGAATCACACGCTTGAATTCCGCCTGGATGCGCTGCAACGCGGCGTCGGATTCGGCTTCAAAGCGCATCACAATGACCGGCGTGGTGTTCGATGCGCGCGCCAATCCGAATCCATCCGCATATTCAACGCGCAAGCCGTCCACCTCGATAATGTCGCGCGCGCCGGGAAACTCCGCTTCGCGCTGCAATTTTTCCATCAGGGCGAAATTCTCGCCTTCGGCCAATTGCAGTTGCAATTCCGGTGTACTGATTGATTGCGGCAAGGCATTGAGCACTGCCGACGGATCGCTTTCCCGGCTCAACAATTCCAGCATGCGAGCGCCTGCATACAAACCATCGTCAAAACCGTACCAGCGATCCTTGAAAAATACATGGCCGCTCATCTCGCCACCGAGCGGCGCACCGGTTTCCCGCATCCGCGCCTTGACCAGCGAATGCCCGGTCTTGCACATCAGCGGCTTGCCGCCGTGCTCGACCACCCATGGCGCCAGATGGCGGGTACATTTGACGTCATACAAGATCTCGCGGCCGGGATTGCGCGTGAGCACATCGGCGGCCAGCAGCATCAACTGACGATCCGGATAAATGATCTGCCCATCTTTGGTGACCACGCCGAGACGATCGCCGTCGCCATCGAAGGCCAGACCGATCTCGGCAGGGCCGGTCTGCAGCGCACGGATGACATCCTGCAGATTTTCCGGATGCGCCGGATCGGGATGATGATTCGGAAACGTGCCGTCCACTTCACAAAACAACTCTTCCACTTCGCAGCCGAGCATGCGATACAGCTCGCCGGCAAATGCCCCCGCAACGCCATTACCGCAATCGACCACAATCTTCATCGGCCGCGCCAATTTGACATCGCCGGCGATGCGCTGCAAATACGCTGGCCCGATGTCATGCGTCCGATAATTACCGGCCTTCATGCCGGCAGCCGCCTGCAACGCAGCGCCGCCCACAATCGCCCGGTGCAGATCAAGTATGGTCTCGCCATAAATCGCTTCGCCGGCCAATACCATTTTGAAGCCGTTGTAATCGGGCGGATTATGACTGCCGGTGACCATCACGCCGGATTGCGCACCAAGCACATGCGTACCGAAATACACCAAAGGCGTCGCAACCATGCCCAAATCGATGACATCCACGCCGGCTTGCTGCAAGCCGGCAGCCAGCGCGGCCGACAATTGCGGACCCGACAAACGTCCATCGCGCCCGATAACCGCAGTGGTTTCTCCTTTGGCGCGCACCGCAGCGCCAAAAGCCAGGCCGATTTGACGCGCGATATCGGCATCCAGTGTGGAACCGACAATACCGCGGATGTCATACGCTTTGAATATCGAACTTTGAAGTGGCAACATAATTTTAAGAATCTGCAAATGTTATTTAAAGACAGCCAACAGCACTAATTCCGCTTGTAAATATCTTCGAAGCGAACGATATCATCCTCGCCCAGATAAGCACCCGATTGCACCTCAATCAAATGCAGCGGCAATTTCCCCGGATTTTCCAGTCGATGCTTACTGCCGATCGGTATATACACGGACTCGTTCTCAACCAGCAACTTCTCGACATCACCGCAAGTAACCATTGCGGTACCGCTCACAACCACCCAATGCTCGGCGCGGTGATGATGCATCTGCAACGACAACTTGCCGCCCGGATTCACCGTAATGCGCTTGACCTGAAAGCGCTCACCCAGATCGATGCCCTCATAACTGCCCCAGGGCCGATAAACATGCGTGTGCGTGATGTGCTCAGTACGCTTGTTTTTCTTAAGCTGCGCGACGATTTTCTTGACCTGCTGCACTTGATCCTTATGCACCACCATGACCGCATCCTTGGTTTCCACCACGACCAGATCTTTCACGCCGATCACGGCGACAAAGCGGCTTTCCGCGCGAATCATGGAGTTCTGCACATCATCCAGATACACATCCCCGCGCGACACATTGCCATCGCTATCGCCTTCCAGAATTCCCCATAACGCGGACCAGGAGCCGACATCGCTCCAGCCGATTTCGGCCGGCACCACCACAGCATCCTTGGTATGTTCCATCACCGCGTAATCGATCGATTCAGATGGGCAAGCGGCAAAAGCGGCTTCATCCAGACGGAAAAAATCCAGATCCTTACGCGCGCCGTCGAACGCCTTTTGACAGCTTTGCGCAATATCCGGACGAAACGCACTCAACTCTTCCAGATAACGCGACGCGCGGAATAAAAACATCCCGCTGTTCCAGCTATAAGCCTCATCTGCGACAAACTTTTCCGCCGTCGGGCGATCGGGCTTTTCAACGAAGCGCTCGACCGCATAACAGCCCTCCGCGCCCGGCAAAGCCGCGCCGCGGCGAATATAGCCATAGCCTGTTTCCGGGCCGGACGGCACGATACCGAATGTTGCGATCGCGCCTTTTTCGGCCGCCTGCTGCGCACGCAGCACAGCCGCGTGAAAAGCCGGCACATCGGCGATCACATGATCGGCCGGCAACACCAGCATCAATGCATCCTTATCCTGCTGCAGCAAATGTAGCGCCGCCACCGCCACCGTCGGCGCAGTATTGCGGCCTTCCGGTTCCAGCATGATTGCCAGCGGTTCAATCCCGATGGCGCGCAACTGTTCGGCCACCAGAAAACGATGTTCATTACCGCAAGTGAGCAAGGGCGGCATCAGTTCCGGCCAATCGATCAAGCGCTGCAAAGTCTCCTGCAACATCGACTGCTGCGAACACAAAGGCAGCAACTGCTTCGGCAAGGCCTCGCGCGAAAGCGGCCACAAACGCGTGCCGGAACCGCCGGCGAGAATAACGGGATAGATTTTCATGAGGCGCTTATACCTTTGCCGATGTTTTTATAGTGGCGCTGAGCGTCCATTACGATCGCTTCAGCCCAGATTATTACTCTCATAGTCCTGCCTCATAAAGAACAAAAATAATGCCGGGATATTACATTGCCGGTACTCAGGCGGTACTCCACCAGTACTCAACCGATCCTCAACCGATCCTCAACCCGCCCGGCCATCGCCCCGATGCTTGCGGCACAATATCAGAAACCGCACGATATCGACCGTATAGCGGCGTAATAAACGGCGCGGCTCAAGACCAAGGCGATATAGCCATTCGAGGCGCACGCGCCGCACCCAGTCCGGCGCGCGCGGTTTATCGCCGGCCCAAAAATCGAACAATGCACCGACGCCGATCAGGATATTCGCATTCAAACCCTGGCGATTGGCAAGAATCCATTCCTCCTGCGCCGGATTGCCCATCGCCACCAGCACCACTTCGGCCTGCGCGCGATTGATCAGCTCCGGCAGATCGGCGCGATATTTTGCCAAACCCGCATAACCGTCGCAAGTGCCGACCACCATCTGCCCCAGCTTATGGCTGACATGGCTGGCCGCTTTGCTCAAGACTTCAGGCTTGGCGCCCACCAAAAACACCCGCAACGGCCGACTCACGCCGGAAAAAAAATAAGGCGTGAAATCGGTGCCGTTCAGGTTTTCCATAAACCGCTCGCCGCCGCTCAGATACGCCGCGATATCCATGCCCACCCCATCGTTGACAATGATCGCGCCATCGCGTTTCATCTGTTCCAGCAAAGGCCGGCATTTAACGACGAAATTGGTATTGGCAAAGAACAGCATTTCTTTACCGTGGAGCAGTATCGTTTGATGCAAATGCACAGCCAACATCCGCGCATTGGTCGAAATGACCGGAAAACCTGCGATGGCAATGGTATTTTCTGCGTTCATAATTGCTCTCTCTTATGAAATGAGTTCTAAGGCAACGCCGATTAATTGCCATGGCACTTAATCAGCGTTGCCCCAAATACCCGGACTCAACGCGCGCGGCACATCCGCATCATCGACAACAATAGCCCATGCCAGGAATCGTTAACCGACCTGATTCTCCAGCCGGTAACGATCACCATGACCGGATACAGCAAACAGGCCATCAGCACACCGCCGGCGACCAGCACGGCATTGGTGAAATGCGCCGGCATCAAAAACAGATAAACCGCCAGACCCAAGGACAGAATAATGCTGCCCGCCAAGGGCGGCGCCAGCGCGTACCACATCGCCCGCGCGGAAAGATCCAGGGCGCGGCTCAGCATGGTTTGCGACACCGGATAAACCACCAGATAGGCCGCGCAAAACGACAAACTCATACCGAGCAAACCGTAGCGATGAAAGACTGCCGCCAGCCCGGCAGCCAACGTTAATTGCACAATCCCGCACCATACCGGCACCCGATTGCGTCCCAGCGCAAAGAACAGGTAATCGTTCAACTGCATAATCGAAGACATCAGATACAACAGCGCCAGCACACTCACCGTGGACGCCGCCGGCAGCCACTGCGCGCCGAACACCGCCGCCACCAGCGGCCCCGCCAGCACCGCCTGGAAACACAGCAAGGGCGCAACGCAGAACAGCGTGATGCCGAAAATTTTCAGATAGCCGTCCCGCAGCGCCGTCCGATCGGTCCCGGCGTCCGAGAACACCGGCAGCGCCACTTTATGCATGGAACTGGCGATCACCAGATACACCGCCGACGTCATACGCTTTGCCAGGTTATACAAACCGGTGGCGTACGGCCCGAGAAAAAGCCCCACCAGCAGCGAATCGCCGTTGGCATTGGCATACCCCAATATCCCGGTAATGCCGACCTGCCGGATATCATCGATATACTTGCGCGTCAGCGCGGGGTCGAACACCATGCGCGGCCACCAGCGGCTTTGCGCCACCACCAGCACCAGGGCCAGCCCGGACGCCGTCACCTGCTGCACCACCAGCGACATCGCACCCCAACCGTGCGCGGCCAAGGCAATTCCGATCACACCGCCGACGACCACCGATCCGATCGAACGGATCGCAAGCTGGCGAAACATCATATTGCGCACCAGGCGCGCCTCATAAGCACGCACCAGGCCGAAAAACAAAATGGACACGCTCATCCCCTGCAATACGTGCTGCAGCTCCGGCGCGCGAAAAAGCGTGGACACGACACCGGCCGAAAAAAACATCGCGCCGGCCAACAGCAAGCCGGCCGCCGTACACATCGAAAATATCCAGGAATAGGTCCGGCTATCGGGCGCCGCGCTGCGCACAATCGGCATCGCGATCGCATCGAATATCACCATCCGGGTAAACAAAATAAACAGATGGGCAACGGTCAGCAAGCCAAACGCCGCCGGTGCCAGAAAATGCGCCAGCACCGCAAAGATGGCGAACGACAATACCTGCTGCGCAAGATTGTCGATCATCGACCACATCGATCCCGATGCCAATCCGCCACCACCGCCGCTACCGGTATTGCCGCTTGCCTTCGCGTTCATCCGCGCCATCCCCGCACGCGCGCCAGCACGCTGACATATTTAAAGCGCGCCCGCGGAAAATCGCCGCTGGCCAGCGCCAGCAAAATACCGCAACACGTGCGCAGACAAGCCACCGGGAAATACCAGAACGGATAAGCATTCATCCGCATCACGCGACCGATACCGGCCTCGTATTTTTGCTGACGGCTACAGGCGCTATCGTCGAAATTGACGGTTTTAACCGGATGGTGCAGCACCAGATCGGTCAAAAATTTCAGCTTGAAACCGTGCTGCAGACTGCGCAGCAGATAATCGGTTTCCTCGGACGCCCCCCAGGGCGTTCCTGCGCCCACACCCAGCGACGCATTGAATTGCCCGACCGTATCGACCACGCGCCGGCGCAGAAAAATGCTGAAAGAAATCGCACCGCGCCATATGTTGTAGCGATTCAAAAACATGGGCCGATCGAGCCAGCGCCCTTCGGTGCGGCCTTCGCCATCGGTGAAACGTCCGGTAATACCGTCGATATCCGGATTGCCGTTCAATACCGTCGCCACTTTTTGCAATAACCCTGCCGGATACCAGCAATCGTCATCCGGGAAAGCGATCACATCGCCAGTGGCCAGTTGCAAACCGACATTGCGCGCGCGCGACAAGCCACGTTCCGAGCGCACATGCTGCAACACGAATTTTTCCCGATACTTTGCCAGCAACGGCGTCAAACGTTCGTCATCATTTTGATCGATGACAATCAATTCGAAATTCCGGTAATCCTGCGCTTCCAGCGATACCAAAAACCGCGCCACCTCGTCATACCGACCTACCGTGGCCAATATCAATGAAAATTTCATAATGGATTTCCTTCTTCGTTTGCTACCGCACCACGCCTATGCCGTTTTTCAAAATCGCCATTTGCGGCTTATCGGCGCCGGTGCTCTGCTCCGGCTGAATGCTCAACGGATAGGCGGCCAGCCATTTGCCGGCGGCCCAGTAGGTCCAGCCGCCCCAGGCCGGTTCGCCTTTCATGCCATTCACAATCGCCGTCAGATCGCGCAGGCATTGATCGTTCACCGCCACGCCGAATTCGCCCAGGAACAGACGCTGCTTGGTCGTATGCGCCCATTGCGTCATATCGTTCATGACCGTACTCAGGCGCGCTGGATCGACACAATCGCTGCCGGTGCCGGAGTAATTGCCGTCGGCGTACTGATGCGCCTCGATCAGATAATTATTTGCGGGATCGTGAAAGGCCTGGAATGCATCGGCGTTCGATACACCACTGCGATCTTTCACGTGCCAGGAATGCGCGCCGCTCCAACCGCCGCCCGGCACCAGGATCAACTGTTTCGCGCCATTTTTGCGTAATGCATCCAGCGTCTGCTGCGCCGTGGCGGCCCAATCGGCGACCGACATTTGCGACGGTTCATTCATCAAGCCGAACGCGGTATTGGCCGGGTCCGGAAACGCCGTCAGCAGGCGCGCCCACAGATCGCTTAAGGCCGCGCGCGACACTGCGGGCGAACCGATCGGTTGGCCGCGGTATTGGCCAAAATTATGCACATCGAGAATCACGCAAACATTCATCGAACGCGCCGCCGCGACGGTATCGCTAATCCGTTTCAACTCGGCAGCATCGAGCGCCCCGAATAATTGCGGCTGGATGCGCTCCCACAGAAACGGCAAGCGAAACGTATTCATGCCCTGCGCTTGAAAATGGCGCATATCGGCCGGATCGGGATACGTGTAATCCTTGAAAACCGTCCCCGGCAATTTGTCGGGAGCGAACTCGGCCCCGCTCAGATTAACGCCGACCAGCGGCTTTGTATCCAGGCAACCCGCAACGGCCAACTGACCACACAGCAGACCTGCCAGCGCTACTGCTGCAAACCCTGCCCGCCGCAACAGCCGCCGGCCTATTCCAGAAAATAAATACCGCATCATCTGAGCTCCCTTTCCATTATTTGCACACTAGTGGCCGCCGGCTGCGCCGACACGAATTTATGTTCGAATACTCGACCGATCGATTTGATCAGCCGCGCGCCCGGCCGTTCAATCCAGCGATAATTGAGCCATGACAAAATGAGCACTATCACGATGAACGGCGCCAGATAAATCAGCGGCAGCGGCTGCGGTAAATATTTGTGAAAGAAAAAAATAACCGGCTGATGCAGCAAATAAATCGAAAAACTGCACTCGCCGCAAAAAATGATCGCCCGGTTCGCAAAGAAAAAATTCCCCACCACGGAAGAAAATGAAAAAACGAAGACCGCAAACGCGCCAAATACGGCGGTCAGCAGGCTGCTGTAAAACGCTTCGTAATCCGCAAAAGGAAGGATTGCCGATCCATGTCCCGCCAATATCACTACCGCGCCCGACACCATCGCCGCGACCAATAAAGCGTGCAGAAAATTGAGCGATTTGACATTCAATTGTTGCGCGTCCATTTTCGAACGGATGACGCCGGCGATGACGCCGAATACAAAATAATGCAGTTTCGAGCCGACAAACGTGCCCGGCAACGCATCCCGATACGCCATTAAAATCAGACAGCCCAAGGTCAGTAAAGCCAGTCCTGTTATGTCGGAGCGTCGCGTCAAATAACGGTTGGCGGCGGCCCATACCAGAACAAACAGAAAATAGAATTCGACCTCCGGCGTAATGCTCCAGAACACCGATACGTTGCCGGAGAAAAAAAGGTGGCGCAGGATATTTGCTTCCGAAATTGCATAGGTGAAATCCGGATAGAACGCTGTGTGAATAATAAAAGACAGCAACAAGATAAAGAGATACGCCGGCGCAATTCTGGAAAACCGGTGCACCGCATAGCCGGTCACGCTCAAGGCCGAGAAATCTTTTCCGATGTACAGATAAGCCATCAGAAAACCGCTTAACGCAAAGAAAACGGACACGCCGATTTCACCGGAACAATTACTCGCAAACGGCAGCGAAAACCAACGCATCGAATGCCCGTAGACCACCAACAACGCCGCCAGTCCGCGCAGGCCGGTGATCGAATCGATTTTGCTGTGGTTTCGCGTATCGCTCATGGCCGGTACCGGAATATCTACCGGCTCGATTGGCGCGACGCCAACGTTTGGTACACATCCATATATCTATTTGCAATATGCCGCCAGTTATAACGATCGGCAAACTGCTGCGCCTGCTCACGCCGTTGCGCATAATCCGATTGCGCCCCGGCATGCAATTTCAGCAAACGATCGATATTTTCTGCAATCCCTTCTGTTGTCAGCAACAGTCCCATGCCGGACTGTTCGATCAGACTACGAAACGGCGGGATGTCGCTCAGCAGCGGCGTCAGTCCGGCGCTCATCGCTTCAATCGGCGCAATGCCGAAACCTTCGTGCCGCGACAGGCAAATAAAATAACTAGCTTGTCCGATCAATGCCGCCAATGCCTGATCGGAAGGGTTCGGCACAATCTGCACCGCCGCGCCAAACGGCTGATCTTTCAGCAGCGCGTGAAATTCGGCCGCGCTGTGATCGTATTCCCGGCCGGCGATGATCAGTTTCCAATCCGCTTGCCGGGCGTGCAATTGCTTGAACAGCGCGATGGTCTCAAGCAAGCCTTTATTGACGGACCAGCGACCGAAATAGATCAGCGTGGGGGTCGGTGCGGCGGACGACAGGCCGTGGTACTTTTCCACATTGACGCCGTTTTCGATCACTTCGAGTTTCGGCGCTTTGACGATATTGCGGAAAATGGCGCCGTCGTTCTCGCTGGTGGCAATGATTTTGTCATACGCCATGCAGGACGCGCGGGTCACCGTATTGAAGTACAGCTTCTTGAGCCGCGAGGCAAACGTCGTATGAAAAAATCCGCCATGGGTCGACGCCACCAACGGCCGCCGATGCAGCCATTTGGTCGCGGCCAGATAATCGAAAAAGAAATCGACGCCATGCACATGAATCACATCGGCATCGCCGATATATTGCAATACCTGCGGACAAAGCGGATATCTGCTGGTGCCGTGAAACGATAAACGCATGACGCCGACGCCATCGATCAACGCTTCCGGCGCCAAAAATTCAGCCGAGTTTCTGAACAGCCGATTCAGCGTGACGATGCGCGGGAATTGACCATGTTCGCGCTGCTGCCGGGCGATGTTCTGAACCACATCTTCCATGCCGCCCATGGATGGTGAATACTGACGCACGATATGCGTAACCTTAATGGACATTTTTTGCTTCCTTTCGAGGCGCAGGCGCAGCATCGCGCTTATGTCCGGCAAAGCAGCCAACCAGAAACCACAGCACACCGGCAGTTTTCAATGCAAATAAGGACGTGCCGCTGACGCATAAAATCAGCGACATGTATAAAGTGGTATAGCTACGGAAGCGATCGCCGCGCTCATCGTCCATCTTGAGCATCCAGAAGGCGATCCACAGGAAAATGCATAGCAGTGCGCCCCAATGCGTGAGCAAAGTCGGATAGCCCATATCGCCATAGGCGACATTGAACCCATCCAGGCCGAAGATCATGCCCAGGTCCATACCCATCAAAGTCTGGCCGCTGACGTAAAGCCGGCCGAGCATGCTGTCGCTGTAACCGCCCTGAAACCATTCGCCGACTGCCAGCAGCAACGCAACACTGAGCAATGGCAGAGTGATCATCCAGGCGTCTTTTCTGCGGATCGGCACGCAACGCAGCGCCACCAGCACACCCACCGTGACCATGCCATAGCGCGAATCGCTCAAGGCGATCATCACCAGTGCGGCCACCAGGAAGAAAATCATATTC
>JAQGNR010000137.1 GCA_028291765.1 Herbaspirillum sp. | reverse complement strand
TATCGCCGACGTCATGCACGCCAATCCGCGCACGGTCGGCCCCGATCAACTGGCGGTCGATGCGGTGCAGATCATGGAACAATTCCGCATCAATCAGATGCTGGTATCCGATGCGCACGGCGTGCTGGTCGGCGCGCTGCATATTCACGACCTGACCCGCGCCAAGGTGATTTGATGCCAGCCGGAAATATCCTCAAGGCATCCCTGCATGCCAGTGACGCTGGCGACGCTGGCGACACCGGCGTCGATACCGGTATCAACAGCGGCGCCTCCCCTGCCGCGCTGGAACGCGCCGCGCAAGTTAAATTAATGATCTTCGACGTGGATGGCGTGCTGACCGACGGCGGGCTGTATTACGGCGACCAGGGCGAAATGTTCAAGCGTTTCAATGTGCTCGACGGCGCGGGCATCAAACTGCTGCAGAAATTCGGCGTGGAGACTGCGATCATCACGGCGCGTCAGTCTGAAATCGTGAATCAACGCGCCGCGGGGCTGGGCATCACCCATGTCCATCAGGGCGCACACGATAAACGCGTTGTATTCGAACAGCTCGCGGCCAAGCTGAGCCTTACTGCTGCACAGTGCGGTTTTATCGGCGACGACCTGATCGATCTGCCGATTCTGATTCGCGTCGGCTTCGCCGCCGGCGTCGCCAATTGTCATCCTGAAGTGCGCCAGCGCGTGCATTACGTCACGCGCCATGGCGGAGGTCACGGCGCGGTGCGGGAATTATGCGATCTGATCCTGCATGCGCAAGGTCATTACGAGACGGCGCTGTCGTCGTATCTGACATGAGTGGCGGCAGCAGCGCCGCCGCCACAGCCATGCGGATACGCATTGCGGTGTTATTGACGGTTCTGATCACACTGGCGCTGGGCAGCCTCTGGGTGCTGCAAATCATGCGCAATAACAACGAGGCGACGACAACACCGGTGGTCAGTCAAAAGCCCGATTACTACGTCGAGAATTTTGTCTATGTCAAAATGTCGCTCGCAGGCGCAGCGCGCTATTCGATTGCCGGCAAGCGAATGGAACACTACCCAATCGACGATTCATTCAAAGTACAGTTGCCGTTCATTCGCAATCTGGATACCAGCAAGCCGCCGATGATGCTGCGCTCCGACCGCGCCATGATTGAAGACGACAACAGTAAAATCCATATGTACGGCAACGCATTTGCCGAACGCGATCCGGTCGGCAAATCGCAAAAGCTGACGGTGAACTCCGAATATCTGCTGCTGCTGCCCGACGATGACGAAGTGACCTCCGATCTGCCGGTCAAAATCATGCTCGGCGATACGGTTCTGACCGGCGTCGGCATGCGCGCCAATAACGCCGAATTACAACTTGAGCTACACAATCGGGTGCACGGTATTTATTATGCGAAGCCGCGCTGATGCATTACGTACAATATGGCGCAACACCGGCGCCATTTCACTTTTTTTGCGCAGAAAAATTATGAAACGATTTATTTTTTATTCCTTGTGGGTATTACTGGCAATCACCCAGGCAGCGCACGCAGAAAAAGCGGATTCGGGAAAACCCAGCGTGGTCGACTCCAATCACATGACCTACGACGACGTCCAGCAGGTCAATACCTTTACCGGCGATGTCGTCATGACGCGCGGCACGCTGATCATGCATGCAGAAAAAGTCGTGGTCACGACCGATCCGGACGGCTATCAATTCGCCACCTTGTATGCAGGCTCTGGCAAGTTGGCAACCTTCCGGCAGAAACGCGATGGCGGCCCGGATCTATGGATCGAAGGCGAAGCCGACCGCATTGAATACGACGGCAAAACCGAAATCGCCAAGCTGTTTTCGCACGCCAAAATGCAACGTCTTACCGGCACCAAAGTCACCGACGAAGTCAGAGGCGAATTCATTTCCTACGACAGCCGGGCCGAATATTATTCCGTCAACAACACCGCCAGCGGCGACAGCAAGAACGGCTCCGGCCGCATCACCGCCGTGATCCAGCCGCGCGTGCCAGTGACGGGCGGCGCAGTCAATACACGTTCGACCACGGTTCTGCCGGTGGCGCCGAATACTGCGCCATCGACTACGACCGCCCCGGCAGCACCGGCAAAGGAATAATGACATGACAGTCAGCTCGCTCATCGTGCGCGGTCTTAAAAAGAGTTACGGCACGCGCCAGGTAGTGCAAGACGTGTCGCTGGAAATCGAAAGCGGCGAAGTGGTGGGTCTGTTGGGGCCCAACGGCGCCGGCAAGACGACTTCGTTTTATATGATCGTCGGCCTGGTCCCTATGGATGGCGGCCAGATCCAGCTCGACGGCGAAAGCATTTCGCGCTTGCCGATTCATCGCCGCGCGGTGCTCGGTCTTTCCTATCTGCCGCAAGAGGCATCGGTATTTCGCAAGCTGACCGTGGAAGACAATATCCGTGCGGTGCTTGAGTTGCAAAGCGAAGACGGCAAGCCGCTGACGAAAAAGATCATCGAACAACGTCTGGACAATCTGCTGCAAGAACTGCAAATCGAAAAATTGCGCGATAGCCAGGCGCTGTCGTTATCCGGCGGTGAACGGCGCCGGGTCGAAATTGCGCGCGCACTTGCCACCGGGCCACGCTTCGTTCTGCTCGATGAGCCGTTTGCCGGGATCGATCCGATCGCCGTCATCGAGATTCAGCGCATCGTGCGTTTTCTCAAGGAACGCGGCATCGGCGTGCTGATCACCGATCACAATGTGCGGGAAACGCTGGGTATTTGCGACCGTGCTTACATCATCAATCAAGGCACGGTGCTTGCCAGCGGCAGCCCGGATGAAATTATCGCCAATGAATCGGTACGCAGGGTTTATCTCGGCGAACACTTCCGCATGTAATTCCACTATAGCGACTGATGAAACAATCCCTCCAACTCCGCACATCGCAGCATCTTGCGCTGACGCCTCAATTACAGCAGTCGATCCGGCTACTGCAATTGTCGACGCTGGAATTGCATCAAGAGTTGGAGCAAATGCTGACCGACAACCCGTTGCTGGAGCGGCTTGACGATGCGCTCGATCATGCCACCCGGCTAATGGCCGATGGCGCACTGATCGATGCGCCGCAAGCCGAGCTTGGCAATGCTATCGATAAGCCCCAGCCCCAGGAAGCCGTCGCAACCGAACAGTCTGCCGGCGCCGAAGGCGGCGAGGGACAGGAAAACGGCGAACAATCGCCATTCGACGATGGCGACTGGAACAACAACGACATCGGGCGCGTATCGAAAAGCAGCGACGACGAAAACAGCAGGCCGCAGCTCGAAGCCAATGAAATTACGCTGCGTGAATATGCGCTCGAACAAATGCGGCTGTCGGTGCGCGACATGCGCGATCGCGCGTTGCTGGAATTGCTCATCGATGCTCTGGATGAGCGCGGCTATCTGGAAGAGTCGCTGGAAGATATCTATGGCCGCCTGCCGTCCGAACTGGAAATCGACATGCAGGAATTGCAGATTGCATTGAATATGCTGCAGACTTTCGATCCGCCCGGCATCGGCGCCCGCGATGCCTCGGAATGCCTGGCCATTCAAATCAGGCGCATGCCGAATGTGCCGTTCATTACGCGTCGGCTGGCTTTGACGATTGTGACTGCTCACCTGCCGCAATTTGCACAACGCGATTTCAATAAAATCAAAAAGGCGCTGGATTGCGATGACGAAGATTTGCGGGAGGCGCAGACCGTCATCCGCGCCTGCGATCCGCATCCCGGCGCGGCATTTTCCGGCGCTGCATCCGATTATGTTGTACCCGATGTCATCGTCAAATTCAGCAAAGGCGACTGGCGTGTGACGCTCAACCGTGAAGTGATGCCGCGCCTGCGTATTAATGCCTTGTATGCCAATGCGCTGAAACAGCAAAAGGGCGACACTTCGCTCGGCTCGCAATTACAGGATGCCAAATGGCTGATCAAAAATATGCGCCAGCGTTTCGACACCATCCTGCGTGTCTCGCAGGCGATTGTGGAGCGCCAGCGTAATTTTTTCTCGCATGGCGCGGTAGCAATGCGACCCCTTGTGCTGCGCGAAATAGCTGATACACTGGGCCTGCACGAGAGCACTATTTCTCGTGTTACAACTCAAAAATACATGCTTACACCGCATGGCATGTTTGAGTTA
>JAQGNR010000068.1 GCA_028291765.1 Herbaspirillum sp. | reverse complement strand
GCGGGATGTTGTGCGCAGTGAAGTAAAGAAGATAGGCAGACGCAGGCTGCCGGAATGACATGAACGGAGCACAAAATCCCGCCACACCCCACCTGTCGGCGCCTGAACTGAACAGCATTAAGATACCCCCGCTATGCCGGTTTGCGGAGCAGCTCGGCCACCACGTTGTGCAAGGTTTGTTGTTGCGCATGCCCCTCCGCGCAGGAAAGGACGTAGCTGCGCTGATGCCAGTCGCCGCTAAGCTCGGCCGCAGCTAGCGATTCTTCGGGATGGAAACTGCGCAGAACCTCGGGCGGCATCAGGCCGACGCCCAGGCCGTTGCGGACCAGGGCCAGCATGGTGTCGAAACTGCTGACGGTGAAATTATTGGGAAACAGCCGTCCGCGACTGCGGTACGCTCGCTGCACCGCGGCCAAGACCGCAGAGCCCTCGCCAAGGCTGACGACGGGGAGATCGAGGAAATCGTCAATACCGACAGGTCCGTCGGGAAACCGGAAATGCGGCAGGCTGTAGACCAGCACCAGCCGGTCCTCCTGATAGGGGAACTTCTCCAGATCTAAAAACCCGCTTCGCTTCTCATAGATACCCACGTCGATCACTTTGTCGCGCAACAGTTGCTGCACGATCTTGCTATTCTCCTCGATGATCTTCAGGGAGATCGCAGGGTACTTGCGCTGGATCGTCGAAATTTCTCGGGCGAGGAATTGGATGACGACTGCTTTGGGCGCGCCGATGATAATGCGACCGTCGAGGCCATCATTGAGCGCCCGGGCATCGCCTTCGAGGCGGTCGATGAGGTTGTCGATCTGCCGTATGTATTGCAGCAGTTTGGTGCCGGACTCGGTGATCTCGACGCCATGCGGCACACGCTTGAAGAGTTTGGCGCCGAGTTGCTGTTCCAGATCCGATATGCGCCGGGATGCAGCCGCCACTGCCAGGCTGAGTTTATCGGCTGCGCGGGAAATGCTGCCCTCCTCCGCGATGGTCAATGCCAGTCTGACCGTCGTCGTGTCGAATTTCACTGTTGTTTTTCCTCAATCAATAATGGCCGCGCAACCATCGGTTGGAAGCGCAGCTACGCCGCCAACCACCGGCACCATTTTGATCGCCGCTGAAGCGATTCGACACGGGGCCGCAAGCACGCCGCAACCCGCTAATGGCGTCAACACGCCAAGCATTAAAAATAGTTTGAACATAGTCATTGCTGATGATTTTTCCGTTGATTCTAAAGCGCTCTCGTTCCGCCGAGGGCCTGTGCTGCTTGATCGAACGTATAGGTAGCGTCATATGGTTCACCCCACTGCGCAATTGTCACTTTTGCCTTGTTGACGACCAGGGCGTCTGGCAAATCGGCTATCCGCATGCCATCGAGTGTTTTGACAGCGGGCGCATTGATATAGTCGTTCAGTGCGGACCACACTGCTTGCTGGCTCTCGAACACGACATTCGGTTCCTCCAACAGCCCCACGACGACCGCCACAATATCTTCTTTGGATGCCTTATAACGCTTCCCTTTCAGCGTCCAGATTGTCTCTACCAAAACAATGTCGGTAATCAAAATTTGGTCGGCTTTATTAAAAAGATTGCGTGCTTTCGCCGCCTGGTTCAGGTCATCGTTGAGCAAACGACGTAACAGGACATTGGTATCGACCGCAATCATGCCGCTTGCTTTTTAACATTGGAACTTTCATGTTTTTTCGCCAGCGTGTCATGCAATGACTCTCTATCGGAATACTTGGCGCTGCCTTTCAGATGACGCAACGCACCGTCACTGCTGCCCTTGATTTTTTTAATAATGGTGATGCGCCCTTGGTGTTCAAGGAAAGTAAGATCATCGCCCGGCTGAACAAATAACCTGTCGCAAAGCTCTTTCGGTAGTGTGATCTGGCGTTTCTGGCTCAAGATCGACATATGTCGCCTCCTTACTTAAACAATAAGAGTAAAGATAACGATATCTTTAACATTGGTCAAGCGGTAAAGATGGAATTCTCTCTAGGCTACGACTGAAGAATACCGTCAAGGCAAAGAAACCATCTTCGGTTCAGCCGCCTTGGCCAGCGGTCGAATACATTCGGAACGCTGCTGCTCGGCGATGCTGTCGCCGATCCGATGCATCAGCGTGGGCGCCAGTACTTTAAGTATCTGCACTGTCAAGGCACTGGTGAATTTGTATTCCGCCGCCTTGGGGCCGGCCACATAAGCCACGACCGTGCCGAAATAACGGTCGCCGATGTAGAACACAAAAGCGCCCGCGCGGCTGACCACCCGCTCCGAAACCATGCCCCCGCCCCTGGCGAAGGTCTTGAAACGGTTGTCGCCGGTGCCGGTCTTGCCGCCCACCGGAATCTGCGTGCCGTCCGGCAGGGTAAAGGCGCCGATGAGCCGCTTGGCCGTACCCATCTGTACCACTTCGGCCAGCACCGAGCGCACCAGCGGCGGGATCTCCGGCGGCAGCACGCGCTCGCCGGGGGTGAGCGTATGGGTGAGTACGGTGTCGTAGGGCGTGTCGAGACCAAAATGCAAACGCTCGATGCGCACAGCCGGCAGCCGTATGCCATCGTTCTGAATAATGCCCATCAGTTCGGCCAGTGCGTCCGGGCGGTCGGCCGAGGCGCCGATGGCGGTGCCGTATGACGCTACCAGCGAATCGAATGGGTAGCCCAGCTGCTTCCACGCTTTGTGGATTTCCTGGAACCCTTCGACTTCGAGCAACTGCTTGATGCGCTTGTCCTGCGCATTCTTGTGGCGAGTCTTGAATAACCATTTGTAAACTTCTTGCCGCTCTGCCCCGCTAGCCTCGACTATCTGCGCCAGCGTCGCCTCGGGATGCTTGCGCAGGTAGCCCACCACCCATAATTCCAGCGGATGCACGCCTGCCAGATAGCCGCGATCGGCCAGGTCGAAGCGCTCTTGCGAATAGCTGTCGTAAAGCGTGGTCAGTGTGCTCTCTTTCAGACCGGCCGAAGGCAGATACGTATTGAGGAATTGCACGAATTGCGCGCGGCTGGCTTCGGGTGCGATGGAGCGGAAAATCACAGCCAGACGCTTGGGGGTCGGGTGGATGCTATCGACCAGCGTTTCCTCCGCGTCCTGCTCGCTCTTGCCGCGATATTTGCGGTAGCTCTGCCCGAGGAAGACGCGCCCTTCGCGGTCGGCGAAGCGCTCCAGGTATTGCTTGCGGTTGGGGGCGTCGCTGTCTTCCAGCAACTCCGCGCTTGAACCGGGCGACTGGTACATGTAGAAATGCACGATATCGCGCATGAGACGCACGAACACCAGATTGACCGAATAGCGCAATCCTTCGCGTACCGTGTAGTTTTGGTAGTTCTCGGATGCTTCAAAGTTGTCGAAGTGCTGCGTGCCGCCGCCGGTGAAGAACAGCTCACCCGGGTTACCGGAATATTTGCGTTCCAGCGACGCGCTGAGCATCGCCGACAGGCTACGGTCCGATGGGGCCGCTTGGCCCGCTTGATCTGCTTCGTCCGATTGGTCTGATTTGCTCGATCCGTGCGCCAGATAATCGAGCGCCCAGCGCCTGATCGGGTCGTTCGGCGCCACTTTAATCTTCTTGAGCGCTTGCGGATCGAGGCCGGCGTACTGGTGGTGGAGATCGCTGATGATCTCCAGATAGTTAATCAGTGTGCGCAATTTCGCCGTCGATCCCAAATCGAGCTTGATGCCCTTATTGATGTCGAGCGGCTGGTTGAAATTGTCGGCCTGGACGCGCACGCGGTTGCCGCCCGGTGTGCGCTCGAACAGCGTAAAGCTGTACGTCAAGCCGCGTGGATCGCCGTGTTGAAGTAGCTGGTATTCGATCAGGCCGGCCGCCTTGGCATTGACCGGATTACGCAACTTGAGCAATTCGGCCGTGACATCCTGCTGCAGCCGGGAGTCCAGCGCGCTGTCGGCTTGCAGGTCGAGACGGTCCAGGTCATACATGCGCGGCACACCCAGCAAGGACGCCAGATTGCCCCGCACGGCATTCACCCCCTTGCGTTCGATTGGCAGGGTTGGCGCTTGCGTATGCGCCATTTGCTGTGTGAGCGATTGCGTCAGCGCGGCATTGCCCAGTTCCGGCGAGATCACGCCGAGATTGATCATCAGGCGCAGGTAGGAGTCGGTGAGCGTCTCCAGTTCATCGATATGGGCCAGGTGATAGGACGGGCTGCGTTGCGAAATCAACAGGCTCAGTACTTCCTTGTAAGCCAGCGCGCGATCCTTAAGCGGTGCTTGCGAATTGTCGGCGAGCAGACGATTGACTTGGTTGAAATCCCGGCCATACCAGGCCCACAGACCGTCGCCCACGCCGTTGATTTCACCGAAGCAGGCGCGCGCGCCAAGCGGCACGGTGTTGACGTAATCAAGCACCAGTTGCCGGCGCGCCATCGTGGTGTCTTCGCCGTTCAGATAGGCGCGTACCGAGGCCGATGCCATCTGGCGCAATTTTTCCGAGGGCGAGGCAGTGCGTCCTTCGGGCGCGTGCCGGTACTTCTCGATCTGGGTCGCCAGCGTGCTGCCGCCGGGCGATTCATAGTCAGGGTTCACCAAATGCAGGACACGATCCCACGCCGCATGGGTAAAACGTCCCCACTCGATCGCAGGATTGCGGCGCGGTTGGCTCGGATCAAGCAGGGTGTGGTTTTCGATATACAGCAGCGAGTTGGTCAGCAAGGATGGCACCGCCTCAAAGGCGGGATAGACACGCTCCGGATAGCGCGTGGCATAGATTGGTATGCCATTGCAGTCGAGCACGCTGAAACCGGCCTGATCTTTTTCCGCGTAGGGCGCGTATAGGCCGCGATCGACCATTTCCTGCATCCGCGGCGACAGGCGGGCCTGCTCCGCCACGGTGTATTCCCGGGTGCTCAGCCGTTGCAGGTAGGTGGGCAATTCGGCGTAGCCCAGACGATGGTCGTAGGGCCCGGTGCTGGGATAACGGATCGACGGGCTCGGACCGGGCTCGGTACGAAAGGTCATTTCTTGCCCGAGGCGTGCGAGATAACGGGCTTGCAGGCGCGAGGTGCGCATTTCGTTGACGACGAAATAGACCCCCAGCGCCATCAGCAGCAGGATCGAGACGAAAATGACGAACTTTATAGATCGTGGGTGCTTTTTCATCACAAACTCATCTGTCAAGTATTCAGGAAAATACGTAGGATACGTAATCCATATTAGCGCATTCCTTGCAGTGAAAGATGATGAAAAAAGCCTGATTCAAGCTGGTAATTATTTCAGCGCGATGCCGGCTCCAGTAGGTCAAGCCAGACCCTAAAGTTACGAATGAGGATTGCGCACAGACGGCGTCGCTAATCCCCCACTCTTCCATTTATTTACGGTGCAATTACTTCAACCGTGATATGCGATAGTCCTTTGAGTTGCCGCAACGCGGCGTGATAAAAAGCGGGACCATGCTGCGGTTCGTCAGTGACGACGGAAATGACCGCGCCGAAGTGGCCAGGGCCTAGACGCCATACGTGTAAATCGATCAATTTGTCGCCCGCCATTTCGACCGTTGCGCGTACCTTCTCCAGCATTTTTTCATTAGGGCGCATGTCCATCAAAATGCCGCCCGTATCGCGCACCAGGCCGTATGACCAGTTGGCAATGACGAGCGCGCCGACCATACCGGCGAGCGGGTCCATCCATAGCCAGCCAAATAGCTTGGCAAGCAGCAGGCCAATGATGGCCAGGACCGAGACTGCCGCATCGGCAATGACGTGGATGTAGGCGGCGCGCATATTATGGTCGCGGGCATCCACATGATCTTCACTATCATGCGCATGCTCTTCGAAGGCAACGCTATGTTCGCCATCCGGCAGCTTAACCACCGCCTTGAATGCGTGCGGTTCAGGAATCTGCGATGTCGATTCGAGGAAAGCCGATTTCCGCGCGAAGGTAAATGTCTGGCGGCTACCGTCTGGCCGGATGGTCGTGACGATCAGGTCCTGCATGCTCAAGGCTGCTGCGTCTGCGCTATCGGACTCGATGCGAAAAACCGGCGGGACGCCATTCTCGAAGATCGAAATAGAAAACCGGCCGGCCGCCGTTTCAATGGTCTGCGCGCCTTCGTCGTGGTCGTGCCCATTGTGTTCCTCGTGCCCATCATGTGCATGACCATGACCATGACTATGGCCATGACTGTGCCCGTGGTGATCATCTCCGCTTAACAGCCAGGCACTGACGATATTGACGATCAAACCGAGCACCGCAATCGGAATCGCCTGGTTGAAATGGATCGCTACCGGCGACATAAAACGGGCAATGGCTTCGTAGCCGATCAGCATCGCAATCATCGCCAGAATGATGGCGCTGGTAAATCCGGCCAGATCGCCCAGCTTGCCGGTGCCGAATACAAAACGCGGGTCATTGGCATGTTTGCGGGCGTAGGTGTAAGCCAGCGCGGCAATCAGCATCGCACCGGCATGGGTGGACATATGCAGGCCGTCGGCCACCAGCGCCAGCGAGCCGAACATGCTGCCGCCGACAATTTCCGCAATCATCATCGCGCTGCACAGCGCAATCACGCCCCAGGTTTTGCGCTCGTTCTTTTCGTGACCGGCGCCCAGAAAAATATGCGTGTGGCCAGATGCAAGCGCAGTATCGTGCGAATCGCTCATCACACCCTCACTTGAAATAACTATGCACAACATCGATCAGCTGTTGCTGGGCATCGCCTGGCCCAGCGCCATGGTCGGCATCGCTATCGACCAGATGGGTCCTGATGTAGTCTTCGAGCACGACGCCCAATAAACCATTCATTGCCCCTCTACACCCGGTGATCTGTTGCAAAATATCGCCGCACTCGCTCTCCCCTTCCAACGCTCGTTCAATGGCGTCGACCTGGCCTCGTATCCGGCGTACCCGGTTCAGAAGTTTTTGCTTATCCCGAATAGTATGGCTCATCAGCAGCTCCAAATTAATATAGGGGGGTATACTATCGCAAATGTTTTGGCGGGGATGCGTTATTTAGCTTGTGATGCGCTTGTGATGCGCTTGTGCTTCGATTACGACTAGTTTATGACGAGATTGTGACGAGCTTGCGGTGAGATCAAAATCAGTAAGTCACTGTCAGAGATACACCTAGACAAATTAAAAAATAAGGAAATACATGGTCTAGCTCGCCAGTGAAATCTATAATGCACGATCCAGAGAAAATTGATATGGAGGAAGTTTGGCTACTATTTGTAACGCAGGATTAGACATCGGTTTTGCATCTTTGGGATATGCGCAGATTGCCGTTCTCGGCATTATTCAAGGCATTACCGAGCTTTTACCAATCTCTTCGACAGCGCATATGCGCATTGTCCCGGCGCTCTTGGGGTGGCATGACCCAGGATCTGCCTTTTCGGCGGCCATGCAATTGGCCGCGCTTGCAGCGGTTGTCAGTTATTTCTGGCGCGACGTGCGCGGCGTGCTCTCCGGCAGCGTGGCAGCGATTGGCCGCTCCGATTACCGCGATCAATCATTGCGCATGGCCATCGCCATCATCCTCGCCACCATTCCTATCGGCATTGCGGGTCTTTTACTCTCTTCCAAGCTCAATGCCTGCGATTCGCCGCTAAGGGGATTGATGGTCATTGGCATCGCCTCATTAGCGATGGGCATCTTGTTGGCAGTGGCGGAAATCGCCTGTCGCCATCGCCGTACCATGGATCAGATGGGGCTTGGGAGCGCCCTGATTGTCGGCATCGCGCAAATCGGTGCGTTGATACCTGGGGTGTCGCGTTCAGGATCGACGCTCACGGCAGCATTGTTTCTCAATCTGAAGCGTGAAGACGCTGCGCGGTTCTCATTTTTGCTTGGCATTCCCGCGATTGCGCTGGCCGGTCTGAGAGAACTATGGTTACTGTTTCATGCCCATATTGCGGCAGATGCCTGGACGCTTTTGCTGTTTGGCCTGGTAGTGGCCAGCATCTCTTCTTTTTGCGCCATCTGGGGGTTGATGAAATTCCTGGAGAAATTTTCAACCTGGCCTTTCGTCATCTATCGCATGCTGCTCGGCATATTTTTGATTGTCAGCGTCAGCAGCGGTTGGTTATGACAGCACGCTAGTGGGTTGGCTCTGGTTGCCGCCAGAGCCAATTGCCGACAGTTGCGAAATTAAGGGCAAGGCGGACTGTTGCGGGCTGTGGCGGTTGTTTGTGCTCCGTTCGTGTCATTCCGGCGGCCTTTGGTCACCTCCCTTCTTTACCTCACTGCGCACAAACATCCGCCACAGCCCGCAACAGTCCGCCTTGCCCTTAATTTCGCAACCACCTCTTTAGCAATATCAGCAGCAACGCCACCGCTGAGAACACGGCGCCGGTGTAGAAGGTCGTCTTCGAACCATGGAATTGCCATAGCCAGCCCGCAATGATGCTAGCCAATAGCATGCACAGGCCGCTCACCAGGTTAAACACGCCAAAGGCCGTTCCTTTGAACTCTTTCGGCGTGGTGTCGGCTACCAGTGCGGCCAAAGTGCCTTGGCTGAACCCCATATGCAGTCCCCATAACGCAACGCCCAGCATGACGCCGGTAATTGATTCAGCGCGTGCCAGCATGATGTCTGCTGCGACCAGCAATCCCAGGCCAGTTCCCAGCAGCCAGGTCCGCTCAATGCGGTCAGACCACTTCCCTGCCGGGTAAGCCGACAGCGCATAAAACAGCGCCATTACGACCATCACCGAGGGCACCCATGCCATCGACAAACCAATTTGCTGCGCACGCAATATCAGGAATGCTTCACTAAAACGGGCCAGCGTGAATGCCGCGCCAACCATGACGACCCACCAGTAAGCGCCGGAAAACCGCCATAAAATATTCAGGCGGATCGGCGACCGGAAGCGCTGCGTCGCGGGTTCATGAGCCGGTTCTTCGACGCCCTTGACGATGAGCCCTACCGCGATAAAAGCCGGCAGCACGGCAAACCACAACACAAACGAGATATCGCCGCCTGATCCAAGCATCAATACAATGGCCAGCAACGGACCAAGGAAAGCCCCTACCGTGTCCATTGATTGCCGCAGACCAAAGCAGGCGCCACGAATCTCGAACGGGGCGATATCAGCCACCAAGGCGTCGCGCGGCGCACCGCGAATGCCCTTGCCGATTCGATCAAGCAAACGCGCGGCAAAGACCGTTGCCACGGATGTCGCTAATGGAAAAAGTGGTTTGCTAAGTGCAGCCAGACCATAACCGAGCAGCAATAGGCCCTTGCGTCCGCCGATAAAATCACTGATCGCGCCGGAAAAAATTTTGACGATCATGGCAGTGGCCTCGGCGACTCCTTCGATCACGCCGACCGTCAAAGCACTGGCGCCCAGGGTGCCGACTAAAAATAAGGGGAGCAAACTGTGGACCAACTCTGATGAAAGGTCCATGAAAAGGCTGACGAATCCCAATACCCATATTGCACGCGGAATAGCCGGAGTTTGCCTGGCAATCGACATCAATCGTTTCCTCTATTGTTCAACGTGCCCCGACATTGACCGGAGCGTGATCTGCATTGTATGCCGGGTTGTTGTCCGGGTTGTTGATATGCTGGAAGCCGAACATCAATGATGTGTTGTCGATGCAGCGCGCGGACATCCGCATATCCGCATCCGACGAGCGTATCACTCAGCCTCGGTGCTGCTCCCCCACTTTCCGCCAAGGGCCTTGACCAGTGTCACGCTGGCGGCCATCTGGCGGCGATCGAGATCCACGGCCAGGCGTTCATTAATGAGCGCCGTGCTTTGCGTGACGACGACGTCCAGGTAGCCGACGCTGCCAATCTTGTACTGATTCATCATATGTTGCAGTGCCTGCTCGGACGCCAGCACCGCCTCATGCTGCTTGGCCGCCTCCTGTTGAAGGATGCGCAGCGCGGCGAGATTATCTTCAACTTCCTGAAACGCGCTCAGCACGGTCTGCCTGTAATCGGCGACGCTGCCCTCGAATTGCGCTTGGGCGCTGGCCTTGGCCGCGCTGCGTGCACCACCGTCGAACAAGGTCGCGAGCAGCGCTGGACCGATCGACCACATACGCGACGGCGCCGTCAGCAAGTTGCCGAAGGCCGAGCTTTCTAATCCGCCCGTCGCTGACAACATCAACTGCGGGAAGTATGCCGCCTGCGCGATACCGATTTGCGCATTGGCAGCCGCCGTGCGGCGCTCCGCGGCGGCGATGTCAGGCCGGCGCTGCAGCAAGTCGGACGGCACGCCCGCCGGAATCGTCGGCGGCACGAAGCTGGCATCCGCGGGAGGTAAAAAAAACGTAGACGCCGGCTGCCCGATCAGGGTGGCGATCGCATGTTCGTATTGCGCGCGCAACACGCCCAGATCGATTTGCTGGGCTTGTGCATTGGCTAGTTGGGTTCGCGCCTGCGCCACATCGGACTGCGACGCGATGCCGATAGTGAAGCGGTTCTGCGTCAGTTCCAGCGCCTGTTGGTAAGCGACGATGGTCTGGCCGAACAGTTTTTCCGACGCGTCGAGACCACGCAAATTGAAATAGTTCAACGCGACGTCCGCATGAATGCCAAGCCGCACACCTTCAAGATCGGCCGCACTGGCCTGCGCGTTGGCCCGGGCGGCGCCCACCGTATGGCCGATCTTGTCCCACAAGTCCGGCTCCCACGTCGCGTTTAGCGCCAGCGCGTAATCGGGGATGATGAGTCCCGAAGTCGCACGGTCGATGACGTTCGCGGAATAGCGCGTGCGGGCCGCATTCGCGCTGGCGGTGAGGCTGGGGAAATAGCCGGCGCGCGCATAGTCCACCATTGCCCGCGCCTGTTTGAGCGTCGCGATAGATTTCTGGACGCTCTGGCTTGAGACGTTGACCTGCTCTTCCAGCGCGTTGAGTTGCGCGTCGCCATATATCTGCCACCAGGGGCCTCGCGGCACGTCGTCGGCGGGCCGGGCACTGGTCCATCCGGGTGTCGTGGGCGTGGCTTCCTTGTAAGCATTCGGTATCGCCACGCTCGGCCGCACATAGTCCGGCCCGACCGCGCAACCGCCCAGCAGTAACGCGCCCGTCACGGCGCCCGTAATGGCGCCAGTCCGCAGCATGGGACGGATCATGGAGGGGCCCCGCTTGTTGACGTGTTTGTCGACGTATTTGTTGACGTGTTTTTTGGCGCGCTTGTTGACGTATCCTGCTGCACCCGCACCGACTCGCCGTTTACGATGGAATCAGCCGGGTTCAGGATGACGGCGTCGTTGGCCGCCAACCCCGTGATCACCTCGATACGCGAACCAAAGTCGCGGCCCGGCACGATGGTTTTCAGGACCACCTTCCCCTGCGCGTTGACGGTTGCCACCTGCACGCCTTGCGGGCGATACAAAAGCGCGTTCGCCGGCAGCGAAAAGCCCGGGTGCGGCGTCGGCAGCGTCAAGTGGAGCTGGCCGTAGGAGCCCGGCAATACCGTGCCGCCCGCGTTCGGAATATCGACTTCGATGCGCAGGGTGCGCGTCGTCGCATTGATTGCGCCGGTATTGCGGACCACCGTGCCGGCAAAGGTCCGGCCGGGAAACTGCGGCAGCGCGAGTTGGGCCTGTGTGCCGTTGACGGTGATATCCGAATAGCTTTGCGGCAGGTCGACATAGATGCGCAGCAGGTCGGTCCTGGCGATGTCGAACAGCTCCCTGCTTGGGCCACCCGCGCTGCCGGCCTCGATCAGCGCACCGACATCCACGTTGCGGGCGGTGATCGCGCCGTCGAATGGCGCATAGACTTTTTCATACGATTGCAGGTGGGAAAGCCGCGTGAGGTTCGATTCCAGCGATGCCAGAAACGCCTGCTTGGCTTCGTCGTCGGCGATCTTCATGTCGGTTTCCTGGCGCGAGACCGAATTGGTCTGCATCAGCTCTTGCCAACGTTGCGCCGTGACATGCGCAATCCGGGCGTTTACCCGCGCCTGCATCACATCGGCTCTGGCCTGTTTTAACTGGTCGTCGACTTCGGGGGCATCGATCGTGGCCAATAGTTGGCCGGCCTTCACCCGCGCGCCGATGTCCACATACCAGTTTTTCAGATAACCGTTGGTGCGCGCGTAGATCGGCGTCTGTTGCGCGGCCTGAATGTCGGCGGGCAGGATCAGTTCCGTGTTTGACGGCGCCGCCTCCGGCTTCGTGACTTGTACAGTTGGCACCTCGAGCGCGGCAGTCTGGGCTTGCAGCGCCTTGTGTGCGTGAAAACGCGGCCAGATGCCGACGATCAGCGCCAGCAGAACCACTACCGCGAGGATCATCAAGGCGACGCGGCGGCGGCCCCGAGTGCTGCGCGGCGCGGTTGCTTCGGGCGGTGCATCAGGGGTGTCATGATTGGGAGGGGACATTTTGTTTCACTCCGTTTAGAGCTGGACGTCGCTATCGAGCTTCATGACGGCAGGCCGGCGGTGTCTGGCCATCCATGCATGCACCAGCGAGAACACCACAGGAACGAAGACCAGCGTGGTCAATGTCGCCACCATCAGGCCGCCAATCACGGCGCGGCCCAGCGGTGCATTCTGTTCACCGCCGTCGCCGGCCCCGATCGCCATTGGCACCATGCCGATGGTCATCGCCAGCGCGGTCATCATGACCGGGCGGAAGCGGCCAACGCCGGCGGCGAGAGCCGCTTGCAACGGCGCCACGCCGGCGGCCAGCCTTTCGCGCGCAAAACTCACCACCAGAATACTGTTCGCGGTGGCCACGCCGATGCACATCATGGCGCCCGTCAATGCCGGCACGCTCAGCGTGGTCTGCGTGATGAACAATATCCAGAGAATGCCGGCCATGGCGCCAGGCAGGCCCGCGATGATGATGGCGGGATCGACCCAGGATTGAAAATTCACCACCATCAGCAGATACACCAGCAGCACGGCAAACGCGATACCGGAGGCCAGCGCCGAGAACGAGGTCTGCATGGTCTGCACCTGGCCGTGGATCTCCAGCTGGGCGCCACGCGGCAGATCCGCCTGCGCCGCGGCGACGACCTTATTGACTTCGGCGGCCACGCCACCCAGATCCCTGCCCTGTATCGAGGCGAAGAGATCGATCACAGGCCGCACGTTGTAATGCGAAACGACCGCTTGCTGGGATATCCGCGTGAAGCTGCCGAGCGAACCCAGGATGGTGGCGTTCTGGCCGGCGCTCGAACCCATTCCGCTCGTGCCTGCACCCATGGCAATGGTGAATTTCAACGGCAGATTGGCCAGCGTCTGCAGCGAGTGGATGTCATATTGCGGCACGGACGTCACCACCGGATAGCTGACGCCGTTTTGTGGGTTAAGCCAGAAATTCGGCGCGGTCTGCGAACTGCCGGACAGCGCGATCAAAAGGCTGCGGGCGACATCGATCTGTTGCAGGCCCGCTTGCAGCGCTCTGGTGCGATCGACCTCGATATTGATCGCCGGCTGGTCGGCCGGCTGCTGAACCCGCAGATCGACGAGCCCCGGGACGCCGCGCAATTTGGCCTGTAACTGGTTGGCGAAAACGCGGTTCTGCTCCACGTCGCTGCCGACGACTTGAATATCGATCGGCGCCGGAAGGCCGAAGTTAAGGATCTGACTGACCATGTCGGCCGGCAGAAACGAAAACGTCACGCCCGGAAACTGCGCCGTCAATTTCTCGCGCAGTTGCTTTACATAGCCAGCCGTCGGGCTGTGGTTCGCGTTGAGCGTGATGAGAATATCCGCATCCGAGGTGCCGATCGGCGCGGAGGTGCTGTAGGACAAGTTAATGCCGCTGGTCGGCAAGCCGATGTTGTCGACGATGGTGGTCAGTTCGCTGGCCGGAATGGTCGCGCGGATGCTGGTTTCAATGGTGTCGGCGAGCTGCGCCGTCTGCTCGATGCGGGTGCCGGTCTTGGCGCGCATGTGCAGCCTGATCTGGCCGGCGTCGATTTGCGGGAAAAAGTCCTGGCCCAGGAAGGGCACGAACACCAGCGAACTGAGGCAGACCAGCAGGAAAATCGCCACGAATGCGCCGGGCCGGCTCAAGGAGCGTTCAAGCAGGCCCTGATAGCGGTTGCGCAGTGCCTCGAACTTGACCTCGAAGCCCTTCTGGAACTTAGCAAAGCCACTGAACTTTCGTTGATATTGCATCCCTTCTTCTGCGCTGGGGTGCACGCCATGGAACAGATACATCGCCAGCGTGGGCACCAGCGTTCGCGACAGCAGATAGGAGGCGAGCATCGCAAACACCACCGCTTCGGCCAGCGGGGTGAACAGATAACGTGCGACTCCCGGAAGTATCAGCATCGGGACGAACACGATACAGATCGACAAGGTCGAAACCAGCGTCGGTATCGCAATTTCACCGGAGCCTTCAAGGATCGCCTGCAGCAATGGCTGGCCCTGTTCCAGATGGTGCGTCATGTTCTCGATGGCGACCGTCGCGTCGTCGACCAGGATCCCTACGGCGAGCGCCAGACCGCCCAGCGTCATGATATTGATCGTCTGGCCCAGGATGGACAGCATGATCAGTGAGGAAATCATTGCCAAGGGGATCGAGACCGCGATGATCAACGTGGCGCGCCAACTGCCGAGAAACAGCAGGATCATGACACCGGTCAGACCCGCGGCGATCATGCCTTCGCGGATCACCCCCTGCACTGCGGATTTGACGAAGATGGATTGGTCCGTGACGGTCTGGATATTGAGCGCCTTTGGCATTTGCGCCGCAATCAGCGGCAACATGTGCTGGACGTTGCCGATGATATCGAGCGTCGAGACGCTGCCGCTCTTTTCGATTTCGAGCAGCGCCGCACGCTTCCCATCGTGGCGCACGATATTGGTTTGCGGAATGAAGCCGTCACGCACATTCGCCACATCGTGAATGTAGATCACAGTGCCGAGGTTGTTGGCCTTGATCGGGAGATTATTCAATTCGGCAATCGAGTTCGCGGCGCCGTTCATGTTGACGTTGTATTCGAAGCTACCGATCTTCGCCGTGCCGCCCGGCAAGATCAGGTTCTGCGCGTTGACCGCATTCACCACGTCGGCCGGCGTAAGGCCTGTGGCTTGCAGTGCCAGCGGATTGATATCGACCACGATTTCCCGCACCTTGCCGCCATACGGGATCGGCACTGCGGCCCCTTGCACTGTGGCCAACTGGGTTCGGATGAAGTTGTTGCCCAGGTCGTAGAGCGTTTGCTCGGGCAACGTCGCGCTGGATAACGCAAGCTCCATGATGGGCACGGTAGAGGCCTGATAAGTCAGCACCGTTGGCGGCAATGTGCCTGGCGGCAACACCTTGAGCATGCTTTGGGCGCTGGTGGAGGCTTGCGTCTGCGCGCGGGTAATATCCGCACCCGGGTGAAAGAAAACCTTGATGACCGCCACGCCGTTCAGCGATTGCGACTCGATATGTTCGATATTGTCGACATCCGAGGTGAGCGCGCGTTCGTAAGGGGCGACGATTCTATGCGCCATGTCTTCCGAGGTCAGGCCGTTATAGCTCCAGACGATGCTCAATACCGGGATATTGATGTTCGGAAAGATATCGATCGGCGTGCGAAGGATCATCAATGGCCCGATGATCATCAACAGCAGTGCCAGCACAATAAACGTATAGGGCCGGCGTAGCGCGATTTTTACGATCCACATGGCGTGCTTCCCAATTCAATGGTGAAGGACCCCGCTACAAATCGAAATTTATTGGCGATTTCGTCTAAACAGCCTATTAGAGTGCAATATCGGCGGCTGGTTCGCCATTAAAAACTTAAAACGGAACGAAGGCCAATGACAATCGAATTCGGTATGCGCCTGGTTTGGGAAGCATCGTTTGGATCCACGGCGCCGCCCCCCGGATTGTGGGTGTACTGGACAACGCCCTGCAGCATCAGCCAAGGCGTTGCCTGAAACTGATAAGTACCTTCCACGAAGGTTTCGTTATTACGCACCGGTTGATTGGCCGCATTGAACACATTGCTATCCCTGTCGAATCCCTGAATGCCGCTGCCGATTTTAATGTACCCGATGCCCAGCCCAAGCACATCGTTATCGCGCCCCGTGAAGGGCGCATTCATGGTCGCGCCAAAATCGCTGCTAAAACTGACCAGGTTGCGGTCGCCGGGGCCAACCATTGCGCGCCCGAAGAGATTCAGTGCCCGGGGCCCTGCCCCATTCTCGCGCCATACGGTTTGATCGGCCAATGCATACACGCTGTAATCGCCGGCGTGTTGTAGTGCGTTACCGCTGCTGCCGGGGTTGGCTAGCGATAAGCCGCCACTGTCGACACGCGTATCGGCGAATTTTTTGTTCTGATACCAGACGCCGATCTTGTAGGTGCCGGGTAAGCCGCTTTTTACATCGGCGTTCCGTACTTCCTGCGCAAGTTGATTAACGCCGAATTGCAGTTCCGCGATAGAAAATGTACCGCCGTGCAAACTGAAAGTAGTGCCTCTATTGTTCGCTATTTGAGGATCCTGCGTCGTCGTATTGGCCGGATCGCCAGCAAATATGCCGGTGAGCAATGTCAGAGACTCGCTCAGATGCAAGCGTAGGCGCGCGCCGATACCGGACAAGGGATAAACGGATCCTCCAGCCGGTAAATCAGTGGAAGGCAATTCTGCCCAGCCGAACATGGTGCCGATGAAAGTACCGGCATACTGGTTGACCATAAACTCCTGGTCGAGGCTTTGCTGACCGACTTTGATATCCAGATTGTCATTGAACTTTTGTTGATACCACGCTTCCCATAATCTCGGACCGCTCCGCGCTTCAATGCTGCTGGCGGTTTGCAAGCTTCCCAAGTAGCCGGGGGAAAGCTGGCTTCCGTGTACATCCAGGACACTAAGGTTGAAATTGCCGCCATTCCAGTAGCCCGCCTGCTGGGTATCCAGACCTAAAGTCACGTTGGACAGCCCGTGATAGACCTGCCCGGTTTTAAGGCCCCCCTGGATGTTTCGCAAATACTCGCTGGTTTCGGTCATATTCACGGTCATGCCGTGCCGAGCCAGTGCCGAGCGCAGGCCCCCTATGTCGCCGAGCAGGGTCGGGGTCCAGTAGTAGACGATTTGTTCCGGCGCGTTATCGCTGTCAGGCTTCATATTGATAGCATCGTCAGCCATGGCCATGCAGCTCACGAGTGCCGCGCTTACCGCGCCTGCCACCATAACGATACGTAATTTTGATTTTGAATTGGTCTTGGATTTTTGCGTGCGTTTAACGACGTCTTTTTGTTTGATCATGGGCGTGAATTAGACCACTGTTGTTTGAGCTGAATCGGATTTTAACCGAAGGGCAATACTGGAATACACCTATTCTTTCAATATCCGGCCCAACGATGGTAAGGACGCCGTCCTCTAAGCCTTAATAGCGAAACTTTCAGAATATTCAATCGCGCCAGCACCGTCCCACATTTTGCCATCGATGAATTTAATCGATGCTGCTTTCGGCGGTGCTACGACAAGAGCCAGATTTTTCGTGGCTTGTGAAAACAGTTCGGACTGGCTGACCTTTGCGACGATGCTATTCCAACCGGCGGTTGAATTGAGTAAGCCCCATCGATGAAACTGACCCAGAAACCACAAACCGTCACTGGCGAGCGGGTAGTTCATTCCATTCTCGTCAAAGAAGCGAATCGGCAACACGGTTGGTGACGGCGCGCGGCCATAATCACCTAATAAGCGCGGTGCAATCAATTCCTGCGTGATGTTGAGCAATTCCGGACGCGCAAGCCAAGCACTTGCCGTCACTTTGTTGGCGGGATTTTCCAGCCACTGGCACGCTTCCAGAATGGTACGTATCAATGCTTGCGCGGTGTTCGGATAAAGTGCGGCAAATTCATGGCGGCAAGCCAGCGCCTTTTCCGGGTGATCGGGCCAGATTTGACTAGTGCTGACAATGGTTCGTCCAATTTTTTTGCTTTGGGCCACCGCGTGCCATGGTTCCCCGGCACAAAAGCCGTCTAATTCACCCTGTGCCAGCGCATCGGCCATTTGCGGTGGTGGAATCACGACACTTTCAATATCGTGCAACGGATGAACGCCTTCTGAAGCCAACCAGTAATTGAGCCACATTGCGTGCGTGCCGGTTGGAAAAGTTTGTGCAAATACCGGCTTTCTTCCAAGTGTCGCTAATGCTGACTTCAAGGATTGCCCGCCGTGCAAAATATCCGCTAACTGATTCGACACCGTGATCGCCTGACCGTTTCTGTTCAAGGTCATCAAAATCGCCATGTCGGCTCGCGGTCCGCCCAAACCAAGTTGAACCCCATACACCAGGCCATACAAGGTATGTGCCGCATCCAGTTCGCCGGACAGTAATTTGTCGCGGATCGCAGCCCATGATGGTTGTTTGCATAGTTCCAGCGTCAAGCCATGGCGTTGGCCGAAATGCATCATCTTGGCCACCACCAACGGCGCACAGTCGGTCAGCGGCAGGAAGCCGATACGCAAGTGCGAGCGCTCCGGTGGCGCAAACGCGCTTAAATTGGGATGGTTGGTCTGGACAGTCATTCGAGGCTTTCTTAATTAAGCAGGTCAGCCATGGCGATGATCTGGCGCGCTACTTCCGCGATTTTAATGCCTTGTTTCATCGACTGGTTACGCAATGTTTCATAGGCCTGCGCTTCGCTCATTTTCCTTTTATCCATCAATAGCCCCTTGGCGCGATCGATCAGTTTGCGGTCAGCCAGTTCGCCCTCGACTTCAGCGAGTCGCTGCCGCAAGCGTGATTCTTCTGCAAAGCGTGCCGAGGCGGCCGCCAATATCGGCGCCAGCCGCGCCGGCGCCAAGCCATCGACCACATAGGTGGTGACGCCTGCACCTACCGCTGCACGAATCAATTGCTGATCGGCATCGTGACTGAACATGACCACCGGGCGCGGCGCCGCCGTATGCATCAGGGCCAGTTGTTCGAGCGTATCGCGCGACGGCGATTCGGTGTCGACAATGACGATGTCGGGCCGTTGCTGCTTTACCGCTTCGGACAAGGCGCGCGAAGTGACGACCACCGGGAGAACCTCATAACCGTGCCCTACCAGCACCTGACAAAGCTCGGCGATGGGTTTATCGGTGTCGTTGACGAGTAGAACTCGGAGCATGGAAAAGTCTGACTAAATTAATGGTTGTGCTGAACCGGGCTGAGTTTGAGCCTATCGCTCAATTCAGTATTAAATGTCAATTTTTCTCTCTGTTAGCACTATGCCGCAAGCGCGATATTCAAACAAGTTGAGATCGCCGGGACCGGCGCCGAGGCGCATTACCTTACCTGTATCCATTTTTTACGCCCTCTTGGACCAGTTTGGCCCGGTCGCACAGCTGTTTTAGTTCCGGCAAACAAGATCCGCAGACGCTACCGCATCGCAACGTCGCTTTTAGTTGCGTGAGCGTTGCGCCCTGCGCAATCGCCCGCTCGATGCGGGACGCCTTGACTTGCATGCATTGGCAAATCGTGCGGTCCATGGCAACACCGGTCGTTTGACGCGAAAAGACCGCAAGACGCGAACCCTGCCATGCCTGGTTTTGACGCAAGGTATCAAGTACCGCGCCGGCACCGGCGACTTCGCCGGCAAAGACGAAGCCGGCGAGTGCGCCGTCATGCCACATCACACGTTTGGCGACGCGGCGTTGGTCGTCACGGTATTCGAGCGTGTCCGGCCCTGTCGGTAGCGCTAGCGCCGCATACAAACGTTCCAGCCAAGCTGCCGGCGGCTCACGGTGGGCGGCACGCAATAGCAATAAATCGGCCTCGATGGTAATGGCGGCATAGGCGCATTCGTGCAGCAAGGGTTGTACCCGTGCTTGCAGCGTCAACACGTCACCGCGCCGGGCGGCCTGCATGTGCCATGGCAACTCGCTTGCTTCGACGCGCACGGCGGCATGCTTTAACTCGGGCTGGAACGAACGCTTATCAACCACGCCCGATAAAACCTCGTTGATGCCGCCGCTATTTAAGAATTGCGCATTCCAGTGCATGGCTGCGAACACTGTGCCGGACGGTACTTCGTCCGACACTTGCAGCGGCAATATCATCTGTGCCCGCTTGCTGGCGACCGTCACCAAGCTACCCGCGCGCAGTCCGCGCCGTTCGGCGTCCGCAGGGTGCATGGTGAGACCCGGTTCCGGCGCGTGGGAAAATGCGGCGGCGTTGCGTCCGCTGCGGCTCATGCCATGCCATTGATCGCGCAGACGTCCGGTCAACAAATGAAATGGATAGCGCGCGTTGGTGGCTTCGGCAACCGGTTGAAAGCGTGTCGCGTGGAATTGCGCGCGTCCGCTCGTGGTGGCGAATTTTCCATCGGTGTAGCGACGCGCTTGCCCGCTGCTTGCTCCTGCCGGATACGGCCACTGCTGCGGCCCTTGTGTTTCCAATGCCGCATAACTGAGGCCGCCGATGTCGAGATCACGTCCTACGGTCAGCTTGCGGTGTTCATCAAACACGGATTCAGGCGTAGTGAAGCTAAATAAATCAGGAAGGTCTGGTCGCAGCAACGCCTGCATGCGGCGTGCGATGTCATTCGCAATCCGCCAATCCGGCTTGGCTTCGCCGGGCGGCGGGATGGCTTGGCGCACGCGTGAAATGCGGCGCTCGGAATTGGTAACGGTGCCGCCCTTCTCGCCCCAGCTGCTGGCGGGGAGCAATACATCGGCGAATGGCGTCGTATCGGTTTGCGCATAGGCTTCTTGCACCACTACGAATTCAGCGCAGCGCAATGCTTCGCGTATCTTGCCGATGTCCGGCATCGAATGAACGGGATTGGTGCAGACGATCCACACCGCCTTGATGCGGCCGTCGAGAATCGCATCAAACATTTCAACTGCGGGTAATCCCGGCCGCTCGGAAAGCGGACCGGTTCCCCATAATTGTTCGACTTCTGCGCGATGGATGGGGTTGGCAATCTCACGATGCGCCGCCAGCATGGTTGCCATGCCACCGACTTCCCGTCCGCCCATCGCATTCGGTTGGCCGGTCAGTGAAAATGGCCCTGAACCGGCGCGCCCAATTTGACCGGTGGCGAGATGCAGGTTGATCAGCGCGAGATTTTTGTCGGCGCCATGGCTCGATTGGTTTAAGCCCATGCAATAGAGCGAAAGCGACGCGGGCGATTCGCCAAACCACTCGGCGGCCTGAATCAAATCGCTTTCCTGGATGCCGCACAATTCGGCCGCCATGCGGGGCGTGTATTCGCGCACTAGATTCTTGAGCGCAGCGAAGCCATCGGTGTTGCTGTCGATATACGCTTGATCGATCAAGCCTTCCCATATCAAGTGATGCAACATGCCATTGAATAAGGCGACATCGGTGCCCGGTTCAATCGCCAGATGCAAATCAGCCATTGCCGCCGTATCGGTGCGGCGCGGATCGATGACGATCCAACGTATGTTCGGGTTCTGCGCCTTGGACGCTTCCAGCCGGCGAAATAATACCGGATGCGCATACGCCATATTGCTACCGGCGAAGAGCACGGTACGGGCCTGTTCCAAATCGTCATAGCAACCCGGTGGACCATCCGCACCAAAGGCCAATTTGTAGCCGGTGACGGCGCTTGACATGCACAAGCGCGAATTGGTGTCGATGTTATTGGTGCCGACCAAGCCCTTGGCCAGTTTATTGAATACGTAATAATCTTCTGTCAGCAATTGCCCGGAAACATAGAATGCGACAGCGTCCGGGCCATGCAGCCGCACGATTTCTGCGAAGCGTTGCGCCACCGATTCCAGGGCCGGCTCCCAATCGACCCGCCGCCGTGGCGAATTGCGGTCCAGGCGCATTTCCGGATACAGCGCCCGCCCCGCATCGCTGGCAACCGTCAATGGCAAGGAAAGCCCCTTGCTGCAGAGACGGCCATAATTGGCCGGATGCTCAGGGTCGCCCTTGATCCCGGTGATGCGATCTTTTTGCGATTCGATCAACACGCCGCAACCGACACCGCAATAGCAGCAAGTCGATTTGGTGATAGTTGTTGTCTCGCTCATTTTTTTGCTTCGGCTGGTTTAATTTATGAAATAAGTTCCAGGAAAATATTTCCCGATTCGACTTTCACTGGAAAGCGTCGCGCGCAGCCGACATCCGGCGCTTTCGCTTCGCCGCTGTGCAAATCGATTTGCCAGCTATGCAGCGGACAGGTCACGGTTTCTCCGTGCACGATCCCTTGCGACAGCGGGCCTGCTTTGTGCGGGCAGCGGTCGAGTAGTGCAAATATCTTGTCGTCGGCGGTGCGAAATACAGCAATATTTCCGCCCGCACGCTGCACCAAACGGCTGCCCA
>JAQGNR010000129.1 GCA_028291765.1 Herbaspirillum sp. | reverse complement strand
GAGTAAGTGATCAGGATTACTTAAGTCGTGCATGAAGAGAAAAACCGGTCATCGTGGGTACCCACGATGACCGGTTTTTCTCTTCATGCACGACTTAAGTAATCCTGATCACTTACTCATGTTATTCGCAGGCCAAAACACCAGCGTAGCAATCAATCCAGGGTGATTGTCGGTCAGCTTGAGGGTGCCGCCGTGCAGCTTTGCGACGGCCGCTACCAGACTCAGGCCCAAGCCCACGCCCGGTGTGCCGCGGCTGGTGTCGCCGCGGTAGAAACGCTCCAGAACTTTGCGCTTTTCCTCGTCGGGAATGCCGGGGCCGTCGTCGGATACGGCGATTTCGATCGACCCATCGGCGGCGGCCGATGCCTTGATCGCAATCGTCCCGTTTTTTTGCGCATACTTCAGCGCATTGTCGAGGAGGTTCGCAATCGCTTGCGCCAGCAGCAGAGGATCGCCGGTTAACATCAGCGCGCCGGACGAGGTGGAAGAAAGCGCGCATCCCTGCTGTTCGGCCAATGCTTGATAGAGTTCGGCGACCTCGCTTGCGATGGCGGCAAGATCGACTTCAACAAAACCGGAGCGCTGCGTGCCGGCGTCAATTTCGGCTAGGCGCAGCAGCGCATTGAAGATGCCGATGACGCGGTCGACATCGGCAATGGCGTCGCCGATTTCGTTATACATCTGTTCCGTCTCGGGCCGGGTCAAAAACAATTCTTCCAGGCGTGAGCGCAGTTCGGCCAGCGGCGTGCGCAAATCATGGGCGATGGCGTCGGATACATTGCGCACACCGCCGATCAGATGTTCGATTTGATCCAACATCCGGTTCTGGGTTTCGACCAGGGTGTTGAGCTCACTCTCGCCGCTAAAGGCCGGCAGCCGGTGCGACAGATTGCCTTGCATGATCGCGGAGGTCGCGTGGCTGATGTCCTTGACCTTGCTCAGCAGGGTACGTCTGATCAACAGGCCTCCCGCGAAGCCGAGCAGCAAAACGATGGCCGCAGCCGAACCCAGGCCAGACTGGAAGGATATTTCCAGCGCCCGGTATTTACGGACGTCGTTTGCGACCAATAGGTGGTACCCGCCTGGCAGCGTGGTGGAGATCAGGGCCATGCGTACCGGGTGGCCGCTGACGTTAATCCAGCGCGTGACGTGTCCGTTGGTATTGCCGATTTCACTGGGCCAGACCGGCAGATTGCCTGCCAGCCGCGTGAGCGATGGATTGGCAAGGAGGATCAATCTTTCCGCATCGGCCTGCTGGGTGCCAACTTGCAGATCGATGGCGGACGCCAGTCTGTCCACCCCTTGCTGCCTGAAAATAGTTGTCAGCCGGATGATATCGGCTTGCAGAATCCGGACTCTGTCCTCCTCGATCACTTCGCGCCATGAATACCAGAGCGGTGTCGCAAAAGTGGCAAGCACGATCAAGCTGACGGCGACATAGCTGAGCGTGATGGTGAGTGCCGAAAAGCGCAGCGGCTTAATCATTTGCAGTGAGCATATAACCGGCGTTGCGGATCGTGCGCAGAAGTTGCACTTCAGCCCCGGCGTCGATCTTTTGGCGCAGTTTGCTGACTTGCACGTCGATAACATTGGTCTGCGGATCGAAATGATAATCCCATACGTTTTCAAACAGCATCGTGCGCGTGACTACCTGGTTCGCATGGCGCATCAGGTATTCCAGCAGCTTGAATTCGCGCGGTTGCAGCGAGATGGTCTTGCCGGCGCGTGCAATCTTGTGGGTGAGCAGGTCCATGGACAGATCGCCAACCGTGAGCAGGGTTTCCGCACGCACTTCCTGCGAGCGCCGGAACAGCGCATCGAGCCGCGCCAACAGTTCGCTGAAGGCAAACGGTTTGACAAGATAATCGTCGCCGCCGCTTTTGAGGCCGCGAATGCGGTCATCGACGCCGGAAAGGGCGCTCAAGATCAGGATCGGGGTCGTGTTGCCGGTACTGCGCAAGGCCTCGATGATCGCAATGCCATCGATGCCGCCCGGCAGCATGCGATCCATGATGATCACGTCATAGGGTTCGCTGGAAGCGAGGAACATGCCGTCACGCCCATTGTCGGCGTGGTCGGCAGTGTGCCCCGATTCCTGTAGTCCTCTCTTGAGGAAGAGGGCGACGCGTTCATTGTCTTCGACGATCAGCAGTTTCATAAAACATCCGGTTCGATAGTGTTAAATGCACGGAAATCGCTTATGCAGGATTCGATCTTGCATCTGTCTGCAGGATACTAACGCTCGAACGGCCTCCATACAATCATTGTACGATTTGACGCGGTGCATCTCCTGTTTTGGCAATCCAGCCGCCGCCGAGCGCGCGATACAGGTCAACCAGGCTGGTTAGCCGGTTCAGGCGCGCTGTGACCAGGGCTTGTTGTGAAGTGTACAAGTCGGTTTGCGCGATCAGCACGTTCACGTAGCTGTCGATCCCGTTCTTGTAAAGCATGTTTTCCAGATCCAGCCGGCGTTGCTGGGCATCGGTGTCGCGTTGCTGCGCGGCTACCTGGTCGTCGTAAGTACCGCGCGCGGCCAGCCCGTCGGCGACTTCCCGGAACGCGGTCTGAACCGCCTTCTCGTACTGGGCGATACCGATGTCTTTTGAAACCTTGGCGACATCGAGATTGGCCTTCAGCGCACCAGCGGTGAAGATCGGTACGGACAACGACGGTATGAAAGACCAGGCCGCCGATCCGGCGCCGAACAAGGTGCCAAGCGAGGCGCTTTCCGAGCCCAGGGCGCCGGTCAATGAGATGCTCGGGAAGAAGGCCGCGCGCGCTGCGCCGATATTCGCATTCTCCGACTGCAGGAGCGCCTCGGCTTGCAGGATGTCCGGGCGGCGCGTGAGCAGGTCGGACGGTAGCCCGGCCGGAATATCGGTGAGAATTGGCTGCTCGCCCAGTCTGACGGCGGCAGGCAGATCCTGCGGCAAAGGTTCGCCGATGAGCAGCACCAGCGCATTTTCGGCCTGTGCGCGCATGCGGACCTGCGCCGCATAGTTGGCTTGCGACTGGTCGACAATGGTCTGCGACAGGCGCAGGTCCAGCTCGGAGGCGGTGCCGGTGTCGAATTGCAGTTTCATGATCTTGTACGACTCTTGCGCGGCCGTGAGCGTGTTCTGCGTCACGATGAGCTGTTCATCGAAGGCGATCGTGGTGAGGTACTGGTCGGCAATTTGCGACACCAGCAAAATCTCTGCGGCCTGGCGGGCATAGGCGCTTGCCAGGTATTGATCGAGCGCGGCATCCGAGAGGCTGCGCAGGCGGCCGAAGAAGTCGATTTCCCATGCCGCCGAAAGGCCGGTCGAATAGTCATGGGTCATCGCGACATTGTGGCTGCTTGAGACACTGGCCGGGGTGCGTGCGTTCGTCACGCTGGCGCCGGCGGCTACCTGCGGGAACAGTGTGGAGCGCTGAATCCGGTATTGCGCCTGGACTTTCTCGACGTTGAGCATGGCCACGCGCAAGTCCCGGTTGTTTTGCAGCCCCAGTTCGACCAGCCGCTGCAGGCGCGGATCGGTCAGGAAGTTGCGCCATCCGATATCGGTGGCCGGCAGAGTGGTGGCGCCCGACCCTTGCGGTAGCGCCTTGTAGGATTCGCCGGTGGGGAAGGTGGCCGATACGGGGGCCGCCGGGCGGTGGTACACCGGCTGCAGCGAACAGCCGGCGGCGAGGGCCGCGATGGCCGCGCCGACGGCGCATTTAGCTAATTTCATTTTAATGTTCTCCTGAATCGGTTGCCAGTGATGCTGGCGCCGGCAGTGCTGCAGGCGTAGCTGGTGTTGTCGCTGCAGCCGATGAGCGGCCGCCCAGCTTGTCAACGATCACAATGAAAAACATCGGGATCATGAAGGTCGCCACAAAGGTCGCTGTCAACGTCCCGCCTATCACACCGGTGCCGATGGCGTTCTGGCTGGCCGAGCCGGCGCCGTGCGCCAATGCAAGCGGTAGTACGCCTAGCAAGAAGGCCATCGACGTCATGACGATCGGCCGCATACGCATTTTCGCTGCTTCGATTGCGGCCTCAAGCGCGGTGCGGCCCTGGGCCTGCAATTCGCGGGCGAATTCGACAATCAGGATCGCGTTCTTCGCCGACAAGCCGATGGTGGTCAGCAGGCCGACCTGGAAGTACACGTCATTGGACAAGCCCATCAGCGTAGTGGCTCCCAGCGCGCCCAGCACGCCCAGCGGTATCACCATGATGACCGAGATCGGAATCGACCAGCTCTCGTACAAGGCGGCCAAGCTCAGGAACACGACCAGAATCGATAAGCCATACAGCAAGGGCGCCTGCGAGCTCGATTGCGCCTGCTGCAAGGAAGCGCCGGTCCACTCGTAACCAATGCTCGGCGGCAGTTGCTTCATCAAATCTTGCATGGCAAGCATGGCTTGTCCGGTACTCTTGCCGGGCGCTGACTGGCCCAGGATTTCCATGGCTTCGATGCCGTTGTAACGCTGCAATTGCGGCGGGCCGTAGGTCCATTGCGTGGTGGCGAAGGCTGTGAACGGCACCATGCCGCCGCTGCTATTGCGCACATAAAGCTTATCCAGATCGCTCGGGTCCATGCGGAACGGTGCATCGGACTGCACATACACTTTCTTGATGCGATTGTCCGTATCGAGGAAATTGTTGACATAGCGCGAGCCCCAGGCAATCGAGAAGGTCTGATCGATATCGCTTGCGCTAACGCCGAGGGCGGCAGCTTTCTCGCGATCAATGTTGACCTTGAAGTCCGGATTGTCCTTTTGTCCGTTCAAGCGAACCTGCGCCAGATTCGGGTCCTTGGCTGCCAGGGCGAGCAACTGATCGCGCGCTTTGGCCAGCACTTCGTGACCGACGCCGCCGCGGTCTTCCAGTTCAAAGTCGAAACCGGATGCGGAGCCCAGGCCCTGGATCGGCGGCGGACTGATCGTCGCAATGACGGCGTCCTTGTACGAGGCGAAATGCTTGGTGATGCGCGCGCTGAGTGCCTGGGCGCTCAATGCGGGGTCCGTGCGTTCGCTCCAGTCCTTGAGGTGGATGAACACCTGGCCCTGGTTCTGGCCGCGTCCGGCGTTGTTATAGCCGTTCACGATGAACGTGGCATCAATTGCTGCCGCTTCGTTTTTGCGCAGATACTGATCGACGGTATCGAGAATCGCACCGGTACGGACTTGTGTCGTGCCGATCGGCGCCTGCACCTGGACGAATAAGTAACCTTGATCTTCGTTCGGCAGGAATGAGGTGGGCAGGTGCATGAACAGCAGCACCACGGCCGCCACGGCCACGGCATAGATGATCAGCCAGCGCCCGGAACGCGCGACGATGCGACGCACGCCACCGACATATTTGTCGCGCCCGTTATCGAAGACCCGGTTGAACCAGCCGAAGAATCCGGTTTTCTGGTCGTGGCCGGGTTCTGGCCGCTTGAGCAGGGTGGCGCACAAGGCCGGCGTGAGCGAGAGTGCGACGAATACCGACAGCAGCATCGATACCACGATCGTGAGCGAGAATTCGCGGTAAATCCCGCCGACGGTGCCGCTGGAGAATGCGACCGGAACGAACACTGCGCACAGCACCAGCGCCACGCCGATCAGCGCGCCGCTGATCTGGCTCATCGCTTTTTTGGTGGCCTCCAGCGGCCCCAGACCATCCTCATGCATCACCCGTTCGACGTTTTCCACCACGACGATGGCATCGTCCACCAACAGCCCGATGGCCAGCACCAGGCCGAACATCGACAGGGTATTGATGGTGAAGCCGACCGCCGACATGATGCCGAAGGTACCCAGCAAGACCACCGGCACGGTAATCGAAGGGATCAGCGTGGCGCGCAGATTCTGCAGGAACAGGTACATCACCAGGAACACCAGCACGATACCTTCGAGCAGGGTCTTGATCACTTCCTCGATGGAGATCTTGACGAACGGCGTGATGTCGTTCGGGTAGACCGTCTTCAGACCATGCGGGAAGTACGGCTCCAATTGTTTCATCCGCGCCCGTATCGCATTGGCGGTTTGCAGCGCGTTACCGCCCGGCGCCAATTGGATACCGATGCCGCTGGCGGGGCCGCCATTGTATTTATTGTCGACGTTGTAATTTTCCGGTCCCAGCGCAATGCGGGACACGTCGCGCAAGCGTATTTGCGAACCGTTCGGGAGCACCTTGAGCAAGATGTTGCCGAAATCGTCCGGCGTGCGCAGCAGCGTCGATTCGGTAATCGTTGCATTCAGTTGCTGGGTCGGCGTGGTTGGCGCAGCGCCCAGTTGGCCGCCGGAAATCTGTACGTTCTGGTTTTGCAATGCCGTCGTCACATCGATCGGCGTCATCGCGTAGCTGTTGAGCTTGTCCGAATCAAGCCAGATGCGCATCGCGTACTGCGTACCGAAAACGTTCATGTTGCCGACGCCGTTGATGCGGCTGATCGGACCCTGGACATTCGAGACGATGTAGTTGGCGATGTCGAATTTGTTCATGCTGTTGTCGGTCGAATCAAAGCCGATCACCATCAGGAACGAGTTGGTCGATTTGGTGACTTGAATGCCGCTTTGCTGCACCTGGGCCGGCAATAGCGGCACCGCCAACTGGAGTTTGTTTTGCACCTGCACCTGCGCGATGTTCGGATCGGTTCCGGTCGCGAAGGTCAGCGTGGTGGTGGATACACCGGTGTCGTCGGTGGTCGAAGCCATGTAGAGCAGATTGTCGAGTCCGCTCATTTGCTGTTCGATCACTTGCACCACGGTGTTTTGGACGGTGACCGCCGAAGCGCCTGGATACGATGTCGAAATCTGCACCGTGGGCGGCGCAACCGGTGGGAATTGCTCGATCGGCAGGCCGAAGATGGAGATTGCTCCGGCCAGCATGATGAGGATAGCCAGAACAATCGCAAAGATCGGCCGGTCAATGAAAAATTTTGCCATGAAGCCGTCCTTTATTTACTTGTCGATGCTGCGGTCGATTGCGCAAGCGGCGGCGCAGGGGCGGGTGTTGCTGGTGTTGCTGCTGCTGTTGCTGTTCCTGGCTTTGCTGCCATAGCCGCAGTTGGGGCGGCTGTTTCGATTGCATGCACCAGCGTGCCGGGTTGCGCTTGCTGAATACCGGACACGATGACCCGTTCGCCCGGGTTCAGGCCGCCGGTGACAATCCAGTTGCTGCCGGACATTGCCTGCGCTTGAAGGGTGCGCAGCACCACCTTGTTATCGGGGCCGACCACGAGGGTGGTTGGCTGTCCCTGGGGGTTGTGGGTGACTGCGCTGACCGGCACCAGAATGGCCGCGTCGTTGACGCCTTGCGCAATGCTGGCGCGCACGAACATGCCGGGCAGCAGAATGTTTTTCGGATTCGGGAAGAGCGCCCTGACGGTGACCGAACCGGTGGTCGGATCGACCGTAATACCGCTGAACTGGAGCGTACCGGCCAGAGGGTAGGGCGTACCGTCTTCCAGCGTGAGCGTGACTTTGGTTTGATCCGAGCCGCCGAGCTTTAACTGACCGCTGGCCACATCGCGGCGCAGCTGCAGTCCGGCCACACTCGATTGGGTGAGGTCGACATAGATCGGATCGATTTGCTGGATGGTGGTCATTAGTGTGGCGGCGCTGGTCTGGACATACGCACCCTGCGTGACCTGGGAAATGCCGCTGCGCCCGGTAATGGGCGAAACCACGCTGGTATAGGCCAGGTTGATCGCGGCGGTCTGGACTGCGGCCTTGGCGGCGGCGACATCGGCGGCGCCCTGATCCTGTGCCGACACGGCGTTATCGTAAGTCTGCTTGCTAATGGCGTTGCCGCCGATCAGTACCTTGAAGCGTTGCGCCTGTGCAGTCATGGCCGTCAGATTGGCTTCAGCCTTTTGCTGCGTCGCTTGCGCGCTTGCCAGCATGGCGCGATACGGCGCCGGATCTATCTGATACAGCGGCTGGTTGGCTTTGACGTCGGCGCCTTCCTGATAGATGCGCTTTTGCACCACACCATCGACGCGGGCGCGCACTTGCGCAACCAGATAAGCGGAGGTGCGGCCCGGCAGTTCCACGGAGATGGGAACGCTGGTGCGCTGGACGGTGATGACGCTCACTTCCGGTGCTTGCGCCTGTTTCGGCGCCGGTTTGGCAGGGCCGCAACCGGCGAGGGCGACGACGAGCAATGTGCAGGCCAGGCTGGTGCCGCGCAGAGATGTTTTACGTAGATACATGATGCCAATACCCTTTACTAGCGCGAGTGGTCGGAAGTGCTGAATTGGGAGCAATGACGCTAGCTTGGGTAGCGCATTATGTTTGAACGGGAACTTGATGCAGAACACAGCCGGCTGCGCCGTAACGGGCGGCACAGCCTTGGATAACCATCTTGCCGCCATTAGCGGGCGTAGAGCGGGTTAGGTGTAACGTAGGCGATGACCTTATGGTCAAGCGCACCCGGTGGCGCGACGCGGTTTAAATTGAATGAATAAATAGGGCCGTCGAAATTCCATGCGAATGTCTGGCTGCCGGTGTTGAATTCAACCGTTTGGCCGCCTTGCACGTTCACATATTTGGTGTTGGGCGTAATCGTGACGATACGGTTGGCGGCTGTAGCCGGCTCGGCTTGGCCGAGGATGCTGGTAGCCGGTGCTGCCATTGCAGCAAATGCCGAGCACGACAGTGTTAATGCAAGTAGTGTGCGAGTAAGCGATTTCGTTTTCATGGTGTTCTCCAATAAAAATTGATGCCGCGCCCAATGCTATGGACAGTAGTGATACTTTGCGCGCGGGCGGGTTAACTGCAGATTGACGATTTGTTAATGAAAGTTAATGTTTTGCCGCTCGGTCATTCCTGCCGGGGCGATTAATAGCGCTCGTCGTGCGGGTTGTCTGCGACATAGGCCTTGACCATATGGTCAAGCGTGTTCGGCGGCGCGACGCGGTTCAAATCGAACGCGATGGACGGGCCGCTGAAATTCCATGCGAATGCCTTGCCGCCGGTGTTGAATAGAACAGTCTGGCCAGTTTGCACATTCACATATTTGGTGTCGGGTTTAATCGTGATGGTGCGGTTGGCTGCTGTTGTTTCTGCGGGCTGGCCGAGCAGGTTGTTGGGCGCTTCAGCCATTGCAGTCAATAACGATAGCGATAGGGTCAATCCAAACAGCGCTTGAATAAGTGATTTTGTTTTCATGATGCTCTCCAAGAAGAATAGAAAGGGGGAAGCCACCCCCAAAGCTGGAAGCAGCGATCACACTTTGCATGAGGAGGGGTTAACTGGAGGTTGACGATTTATTAGCGTTAGTTAATATTTCGTCGAGTTGGCGTCGCGTGAGCTTGGGAGCAAGTATCTGGCGATGTTGACTAAAGCTCAATATATTGGGCGTGGTGATTTTGATATCTTTTAGTGCATGACAGAACGTTCAGGAGGGCAGCCGCGATCAGTTATGCGGGTGCACATGCATGTGCCCGACCCGCTTGTATTTATCGGCCTTCATATCGATCGGCACGATGTGAATATTGCCGTGGCGCACGCCGGTTTGCGACACGATGGCGTCTGCGCAGGCGCGTACATCATCGATCTTGCCGCGCAGGATCAGGGTTTCCAGGCAGTTATTGTGATCGAGATGAATATGTTGCGCGGCAACGGTCACGTCATGATGATCGTGTTGCAATTGCGTGACCCGATTGGCCAACTGCCGTTCATGGTGATCGTAAATATACGTCAAGGTCGCCACGCACCACTTGGCCTTGCCGTCCGACATTTCGACTTCGCCCAATTGCTTGCGCACCAGATCCCGGAATGCCTCCGAGCGGTTCAGATAACCCTTTTGCTCGACCATCCGATCGAATGCATCGGCCAGATTGTCATCGACCGAAATTGTTAAGCGCCGCATGGTATGCCTTGAGAAGAAATTGAAATGAACAAGTTGAAATGAACAAGTTGAAATGAACAAGTTGAAACGAATAAGTTGAAAGCCGAAGGATGATGACATTTTCCATGCGGCCTTGTCACGTTTAAAGCTTGGCCACAGGGCGTAAAAGCGAAAGAATTTTATGTTCCTTTATATGGAACAACGTTCCTTTCAATGGATTTTGTGGTATTGTTTCGCATTCCCGGATTTTGGCGCTATCAGGCGCGACGGTATGATCATTTAATTAATCGTCATACGATCATTTTAGAGGAGGCGCGATGCGCCGTGCAATTCAGGCTTTATTCAACGATGCGTCGGCCGACGTAAAAGGCAAGGTCATCGGCATGTATGCGTTGCTGCTGGTGATGAATGTCGGCGCTTGGCTGTGGGCGTTTTTTACGTTCCGCCATTATCCCTTACTCATGGGTACCTCGTTCCTGGCGTATAGCTTCGGCTTGCGCCATGCTGTCGATGCCGATCATATTGCGGCGATCGATAACGTCACGCGCAAGTTGATGCAGGAAGGCAAGCGGCCGGTCGCCGTTGGCTTCATGTTTTCGCTGGGACATTCGACGGTGGTGATTCTGGCCTGCGTGGCGATTGCCGCCACGGCGCTGGCGTTCAAGACCCAGATCGATTCGGTGCGGGAAATCGGCGGCCTGATCGGAACCTTGGTATCGGCCTTTTTCCTGCTGATCATTGCGGCCATCAATCTGATCGTTTTGCGTTCGGTCTACAAGACATTCCGCCGGGTTTGCCGCGGCGAGCCTTATGTCGAAGAAGACTTCAACATGCTGCTGGCCGATCGTGGCTTCCTGGCACGTATTTTCCGTCCGATGTTCCGCATCATTACACGCAGCTGGCATATGTATCCGCTGGGCATATTGTTCGGCCTGGGGTTCGATACCGCCACTGAAATTGCGTTGCTGGGTATTTCGGCATCGGAAGTGGCGCGTGGTTTATCGGTCTGGTCTATCCTGATTTTCCCTGCATTATTTACGGCCGGGATGGCGTTGGTCGATACGACAGACGGCATCCTGATGTTGGGCGCTTATGGCTGGGCCTTCGTCAAGCCGATCCGCAAGCTGTATTACAACATGACGATCACGTTCGTTTCGGTGCTGGTCGCGGTGGTCATCGGCGGTATTGAAGTGCTGGGATTGATCGGCGATAAGCTGCATTTGTCCGGCGCATTCTGGGGCGTGATGGGCAGCCTTGGCGAACATTTCGGCATGATCGGTTACCTGATCGTCGGCCTGTTTATTGTGAGCTGGATATTGTCCTGGGCAGTTTATAAATGGTACCGGTTTGATGAGCTTGAGGCGGTGTCCATGATTGATGGGGCGGCAGCGGGTTGAGGCGGGTCTGGCTTTTCGGTTCTTCGGATTTTGGTGTGGGTACTTGAAATCCTTTATGTTTTACCGGCTGCGGTGGTCCTTCGATACGCCGCGTTGCGGCTACTCAGGACGAACGGGTTTTCTTTAAAATTTCACAAAAGCTCGTTACGGTTTTCTTTAAAATTTAAAAATCCCCCGTTCGTCCTGAGTAGCCGCAACGCGGCGTATCGAAGGATCACCTCCGAGGCGAAATTTAAAGAATATCCACAGAAAACCCGGCTGAGTCTCCTTTTTAACGTGCAGACTTAGCGCGCAACTTGCGTTTGGCGGTTGCTGGTTTCAGTTTCGGCGCCTTCACCGCATCCGGCGTTTCCAAAGACTCGGTTAATTTACGCGCAAGGCCAATAACCCGTTGCGGATCGACATCCAGCATGCCGATCAGAAACTCGATAATCTCCGAGCGCGGATTGGCCAGGGTGGGTTCGATCATCATGACCGCGGCCGACAGCGCGAGCGCGCGTTCCCGGCTATGTGCATCGGGCAGTAATTGTTCCAGCGCGTTCAATGCTTCCACCGGCGCCACAGCGGTGATGCGGCCCTGTTCTTTCAGCAATTGCACCCAGTCGGTGTTCGTTGCGCCGCTCGGTGTCACATCGGGCAACTGAGCCAACAGGCGCGCCAGACGCAAGCTGCGCCGCTCAAATGCGCCGATCGATACCATGCCCGCCAGAACAATACGGCAAACCGCTTCGGCAAAGCCGCCATCGGCAATATGCTTCAGGGCGGATTCACGAAATCCCGCAATCTCATCGAGCGCGCGCGCATGGGCGACATCGGCATCCGGCGCATCCGGTTTAAACCAGGCCCCCAGCCCGTCGGGCCCGAACATCTTGCGGGTGGCGGCCACCGTTTTGGCATCGCGCTTGTCGCGATATTGATTCAGGCTCTCGGTAATCTGCACGGCCATTTTCTTTTCCAGTTGCCGCAGCGGGTGATCGTCGGGAATCGGGGCGCGGTTGGCGCGTGCCTGGTCGGCTTGTTGCCGGATATAAGGGGCCAGCGGAAAGGTGTCGGAGAACATCTGACGCTGCATGCGCATCGGATTGAGTTTGCCCATGGCATCGCCAAGCTGACGCGCCGCCAGTAGCTTCACCCATGGACGGACCCAGGTTTTATAAGTGTTGGCGTTGAATTCGGACACTTTGCTGATGGTGGAAAACATCGCTTCCTCTTGGCGGCCTTCCGGGTTGAGCGCGCGCAGATCGTCCATGGTGCGGAACTGGTAATGCGCGGTGTAATTGCCCGGCTCCAATTGATCCCAGCGCTGCTCCTCCATACCGGCCTTGGCCCCCAGTTTCATTTCATATAAGCCGGGCGGCAGGCTTTCGATCACGTCCAGCGAAGTGACCAACTGGTCATGCTCCTTGAGCGCAATGGAACCGCCGACAAAAATGCCCAGATGCCCCACCGTTTCGTGCAGGACATAAATGATGGTGCGGCCGGCCGCGGCAATGGCGCGCTCATCGCCCCAAGTGTCGATGATCCAGTTCAGCGCCTGCGGCGGCGGCGTGATGTTGTCGCCCCAGGAGGCAAACACGAGAATCGGCGCGGTGATGTTGCGCAGGTCGATGGTGCGCTCGCCGGCCATCATCGTGCCGCGTGCAAGGCGGTTGCCGATAAACAGATTCTCGACGATGGATTCGATCTCGTTGCCGGTCATGCGGAAATAGCCGCCCCACCAGCGCTCGAATTCCAGAAAGCGTTCCACCTCGGTGTCCACGCCGGACCAGAGCTTGTAATACTTGTCCCACCAAGTATTGGCCGGATTCAACTTCTCGAAATTTTTAACCAGATGCACGCCATCGAAACGGTCGGCGCCCATGTCGCCGGTGAAGGAGGCGAGCCAGGAACCGCCCAGTGCAGCGCCGGCGTAACGCATCGGATTGAGTGTGGAGCTGCCGGCCCAATAAGAGACCGGCGCGCCCACGATCATCAGCGGGCCGAACAGTTTGGGATGCAGTGCGTTGAGCGCCATCATGGCCCAGCCGGCCTGGCAATTGCCGATGACAACCGGCTTGGCCTTGCATTGCGGGTGGCGCGCAATGATTTCTTCCATGAAGCGCGCTTCGGCTTGCATGACCGTCTCCAGCGTCTGGTTTTCTTCCGGCTCGGGACGGAAGGTGAGGAAGTACACCGTATGGCCGGCGCGCATGGCCATGCCGACCTCGGAATCGAATTTGAAGCCGCCGATGCCGGGCCCATGTCCGGCGCGCGGATCGACCACCACCACCGGGCGCGCCTGCGGATTGACCGGCATCTCGGCCGGCGGCGTCAGGCATAACAGCGCGTAGTTGCATGGATGCGGCAGATCGTGTCCATCGAGCACTATTTCATGTGCGAATTTCAGTAGCGGCGGGGTGCCTTGGTCGAGATGTTCGAGGTAGTTGTTGCCGCGATCGAGCAAGGTATCCAGAAAGATAAACGTGCGCTGTGCGGCATCGGTCAGGTAGGTGTTGGCGTCGTTGGGGGAAATTATGGGCGGCGGGGCAACTGCTGTTGGGGTTGCTATTGTTGCGGCCTCCATAGAGGGCGCGGCTGCCTTTGCCCGGCTTGGCTTTCTGGATGTTGCCATGATTCCACTCCTTGAAGATGTGTTTCACGATACAACCAAAGATAGCGCTAAATATACGGCGTTCTCTGCCACAATGCGTGCTAGTGGGACAGCACAGGTGCCTGTAGGCGAGTGTACGTAGATTGACCATCAAGGGGAAACTATTTATGGAGCTTAAAAGCCTGATCGATCAGCCCGGCAAACTGCCGACCATGCCGAAGGTGGTGCAAAAACTGATTGAAAGTTTCAGTTCCGAGGATGTTTCGGTGGACGAGATTGCGAAGCAGCTGGCCGCCGATCCTGCGCTGAGCGCCAAGCTGTTGCGGCTGGCCAATTCCGCCTATTTCCATGTGTCGCGCACCGTCGGTACGGTGGACGATGCGTTGTGGATGCTGGGCTTTGTGATGGTGCGCAACTTGGTGCTGGGCAACGGCATGGTAGCGGCGTTCCGCCATGTGCCGGGCCTCGATTTACGACAGTTCTGGCGCTACAACCTGTATACCGCCTGCGTATCCCGTTGGCTCGCCGCGAGTGCCGGCGAGAACGGCGATATGGTGTTTACGCTGGCGATGCTGCACGGCATCGGTCAATTGCAGATGCATGTGGGCATGCCGAAGGCGATGGCGCCGTTGGACCGGCAGATGCATGTGCTGGACGCCAAGCGCGCCGCACTGGAAAAATCCACCTTCGGATTTCACTACGGCGAGGTTTCTGCCGAGTTGGCGAAGCTCTGGAATTTTCCGCCGTTTCTTATCGACGCATTGAGCGATATACCGCAGCCGCTGACGCAGCACGGTTTCTCAGAATCCGCCGCTTGGGTGCATCTGGGCGCCTGGCGCGCACGGGTGGAAGTGTTGTCGATGAGCGACGAAGCGATTGTCGCCAGTTATCCCGGCGCGGTCGGCGAACGTCTCGGTGTCGATCCGGGCTGGGTGCCGGTGCTGGCCGGCGATGCGGCTGGTTCGACGGCTATGCCTATGCCTTCCATTAAGACGCTTACCGATGGACTGGATGCGATGCTGGATTGAGGTGGCGAATAATTAGAATGCTATTTCATACATAGCCTTGGTCATCGCCTTAGCCTTTGCCTCATTCGCATTTTGCCGAGCTTGCGAAATTAAGGGCGTCGGGCGGGCTGATGGCGGATGTTTGTGC